>JAUWIS010000066.1 GCA_030605245.1 Methanobacteriota archaeon
AATTGGAGGAACATACTGTTTTTGTTCTGGAGCTTTTGCTTTAAGCATTCCTACTGTGCTGCATACCTGGCATTTAACCTGCAAAGGTCTTTCTAAAGAAGTTATATCCATTATGCTACCACATTTATGGCATTTTACCTTCATAGGAAAAGAAAGGCTTTCGCAGGATATAAACCTTTTTTATTTTTTCTCCTTGAACATCTTCCAGCTTAGTATCATGTTTTTTGCAGCGCCAATTTCATCAATCTTTCCAGCAGATGTGTTTTTCGGTGAATAATTCTTTAAAGGATTTTTTGATATTTTTATCATTGCATGGATAAATTTATCCATCTCATTTTTTGATTCTGTTTCGGTTGGTTCAATCATAATTGCTTCATCAACAAGATGCGGGAAATATATCGTTGGTGCATGCAGTCCATAATCAAGAAGCATTTTTGCAAGGTCCAGTGTTCTTGCATTTTTTTCCTTCAGTTCTGAGCCGGCTAACACAAACTCGTGTTTCCTTAAATTTTTATAAGGTAAAGGGTAATGTTTTTTCAGTTTTTCCTTCATGTAATTGGCATTCAGGACAGACAGTTCAGCCACATTTTTTAGACCGTTTCCTCCAAGAAGTTTAATGTAAACATAGGCTTTCAGAAGCACAGCAAAATTACCATAAAAAGGACTTATTTTTCCTATGGAATCAGGTTTATCATAGTTGAGATAATATTTTTTCTCATCATACTCTACTTGTGGGATAGGCAAAAATTTTCTTAGAAAAGACTTCACTCCAACAGGCCCAGCTCCTGGTCCACCGCCACCATGTGGTGTGCAGAATGTTTTATGCAGGTTAAAATGAACAAGGTCAAAGCCCATATCACCAGGGCGGGCTTTTCCCATAATGGCATTCAGGTTCGCGCCATCATAATAGAGAAGCGCCCCTGCATCATGAACAGCTTCTGCTATTTCGCAAACATTCTCCTCAAAAATCCCAAGCGTGTTAGGGTTTGTAAGCATAAACGCTGCTGTTTTATCTGATAATGCGTTTTTTAATGCTTTAAGACATACCATCCCGTCTTCTGATGGTATCTCAACAACATCGAAACCTGCCATGTGCGCTGATGCAGGATTTGTTCCATGCGCGGTATCAGGCAAGATAACCTCTGTTCTTGATTCATTTCTTGATTCATGATACGCTCTTGTTATAAGCATCCCTGTAAACTCCCCATGCGCACCTGCTGCAGGCTGTAATGTCACATCATCTACACCACCAATTTCTTTAAGCATTTGCTCAAGCTCATACATTATCCTCAATGAGCCCTGAACTGTTGATTGAGACTGATATGGATGCAAGTTTACCTCCTCAAAACCTGCGATTTCCTCAACAATTTTTGGTGTGTACTTCATTGTACAGGAGCCAAGTGGATAAAAGCCAGTGTCTACACCATAGTTCATTTGTGAAAGGCGTGTGTAATGGCGCACAACCTCTGGCTCAGTTAAAGATGGAATTTCAGGAAGTTTTTTCCTTGAAATTTTTTCAGGAACAACATTATTTCTTTCGGATTTTGATGTATTTTTTCTGCCTATCTCAAATATTAATGGTTCATCATATCTTGCCTGTCTAAACATGGCTCACCTCCTTCAAACCATTTACAAGGGTAAGTAAGTCCTCCTTTGAATGCATTTCAGACACAGTACAAAGCATAGTGTTTCCAAGTTCAGGGAATTGCTTGGTTAAAACCAGCCCGGGATCAACACCTTTTTCAACTAATTTTTTATGAATCCTGTTTATATCGTTTTTGGATTGTATAACAAATTCATTAAAGTGATAAGAGCTGAAAAGGGGTGCCTTAAAGCCATCTATCTTATTGAGCTCATCTGATAAAAATTTTGTTTTTGAAACAAGTTCTCTCCCGATTTTTTCTAAACCGTCAGGGCCAATTAAAGAAAGATAAACAACCGTGGATAATGCGCACAACGACTCATTCGTGCATATGTTTGATGATGCCTTCTCCCTTCTTATATGCTGTTCCCTTGTCTGTAATGTCATACAAAAAGCCCTTCTTCCATTTGTATCCTTTGTCATACCAATGACTCTGCCAGGCATCTGTCTTATATATTCTTTTTTGCAGGCAAATATTCCAAGTAAAGGACCACCAAAACCCATAGGATTACCAATTGATTGTCCTTCACCAACAACAATATCCGCATTATACTCAGCTGGTGATTTTATTATACCAAGACTCATAGGATTTACGCCTGCGACAAACAATGCTTTCCCAATAATGTTTTTAATTTCATCTATTTCATCCTCAAAAACACCAAAAAAGTTTGGATTTTCAACATAAATACCAGCAGTATTATCATTTATATTATTTTTTAATTCATCAAGATTTATTTTTCCTGTTTCCGTATCATATCCTATCTCTTTTATCTTCAATCCTGCACCTTTTGCATAGTTTCTCAAAACACTTTTTTTCTCCCAGCTTATTGCTCCGGGGATAATAAACTCTTTTTTTCTATTCATCCTTGAGCACATCAAAGCAGCTTCACCAACTGCTGTTGCCCCGTCATACATGGAAGCATTTGCAACATCCATGCCTGTGAGTTCAGCAATCATGCTCTGGTACTCAAACATCGCCTGAAGCATTCCCTGGCTAACTTCTGGCTGATACGGTGTGTAGGATGTGTAAAACTCTGACCTGCCGGTTATTGCTTTCACAGCAGATGGAACATAAATATCATAGATACCAGAACCAAGAAAAGACAAAAATTTTTTATTTTGTTCCAGTATTTCCGTTACCTGCTTTTTTACTTCCATTTCACTCTTTCCATCAGGCAAATTCAACTTTTTTATCCTTATTTTTTCAGGTATGTCGGAAAATAGTTCATCAATGCTTTTTACCCCGATTTCTTTCAGCATTTCTTTCCTGTATTCAAAGTTAGGAATATAATTCATGCCTTCTCCGATTCTATATGTTTTTCGTATTCCTCAGCATTTAAAAATTCCTTAATCTCTAACCCATCCTTTATCTCAATTACAGCAATCCATCCATCATTATACGGTGAATTGTTTATCCTGTCAGGTGAATCCTCCAGCGTTTTATTAACCTCAACGATTTTTCCGGAAACAGGAGAGTACACCTCGGAAACCGATTTCACTGACTCCAGAACACAGAGTTCATCACCCTTTTTCAGTTCTTTACCAACCTCTGGCAGTTCAACATATACTATATCCGTCATTTTCTCCTGCGCGTAATCTGTCACGCCAATTCTCATCTTTTCATTTTCAGTTTTTACCCACTCATGTGTTTTTGTGTATTTCAGATCCTTTTTTATTTCCATATTTATTCCTCCTATACAAATGGCAGTTTCATTATTTTTGCCTTTGCATTTTTATCCCGGATAACAATATCTAGGGATTCGCCTATATTACTATATTCAGGTCTCACATACCCCAGTCCTATACCTTTTCTCAGACTTGATGACATTGTACCACTTGTCACAATTCCAACTGTTTCATTGTTTTTCATGATTTTACATCCATGACGCGGAATCCCTTTTTCGAGAATGAAACCAACAAAATGATCATGTTTTTCTTCTTTCTGCTTTAGCAACGCATTCTTGCCAGTAAAATCATGGTTGTATTTCACAACCCAGGAAGCATTTGTTTCAAGTGATGTTCTGTCCTCATGAAAATCCTGACCTGACAATAGGTACCCTTTTTCAAGGCGTAATGTATCCCTGCATCCAAGACCGCAGGGCTTTAACCCGCATTCTACACCGGCATCAAGGATTTTTTTCCAGATAATCTTCCCAAAATCATTATCTGTAAATATCTCACATCCTCTCTCACCTGTATATCCTGTGCCTGTAACAAGACAGGTTTTACCAAAATCCACATAGTCCGCCCAGAACGGTTTAATGTTTTTTAGATCATAATCTGTTAAATTCTGCAAAACCTCCATTGATTTAGGACCCTGGACAGCAAGACACACGTAACTATCGGTTTTGTTTTCTATTTTCACATCCTTTTCAGATGCAGATTTATTAAAAATATCAAAAATTCTATCCACCATACTCGCATTTGGAACGCAGAAACACCTGTTCGCATCAATTTTTGTGAAAAGCATGTCATCAACAATTTTCCCCTCCGCATTTAATATATGTGTGTATTTGCATCTTTTTACTGACATATCTGCATCATTTGTTTGAATAGTCTGCATAACATCGAGAGCGTCCTTTCCGCTCACAATTATCTCGCCCATGTGTGAGACATCAAAAACACCCGCATTTTTTCGAACAGCAAGATGCTCGTCAACAATGCCTGAATAATAAAGAGGCATCTCCCATCCTGCAAAACCCACAATATGTGCATTAAGTGACTTATGAATCTCAAATAATGGTGTATGTTTCATAATAGGTGGTATGTATTTAGATATAGAAATAATTTTACCAAGGCAATATTTAATTAATCATAAATTTATATACATTTATGCTTAATCCGTTTCAGGTGCTACTTGGTTTGCTGCTAATATTCTTCCTTCCCGGGTTCACATTTGTGAAGGCGCTGTTCCCAAAAAAAGAGGAACTTGACAAAGAGTTTGGCACACTCTACCAGGTTGTTCTTGGAATAGGCATGAGTATTGTCATAACCATAATTGTTGGCATAGTTTTAGGTTCACTCCCATTAACAAATGGTAAAGGTCAGTTCACCTCTGTGAACATAATCCTCATGCTCTCTGTTATCACAATCCTTCTTTTTATAATAGGTATATTCAGAAACTCGTACCCGGGATTAACAAAACTTTTAGAGAAGGTGAAACATGAAAAAGGAACAGGAAGACATATATGAGTCTTTAATACCATGTTTTGTTGTTAACAAAAACAATGAAAGAATCGGTGAAACAATAGGCATGGATGGGGAAAGGATTATTGTAAAAAATAAGGATGTCTTTTACTCTGTTCCTGTATCAAAACTCAATAAAAAATTTGATAAACTTGTAGTTGATGCTGTTGACTGGAAAGAGGCAAAAATCCTTGGTGAGAGATGGAGAAAAAAATCATTTGTTGTGGGGAAAATATGATTTCCATCCCACTCGAAAACTTTTTCAAAGAAAAAGTTTTCTCGTTATCAGGTGAAAAATATGGAGTATAAACTTGCTGTTGCTGTCAGGAATGATCTGAGAATGTCTAAAGGCAAAACAGCTGTCCAGGTTGCGCATGCATCTGTTAGCTGTGCATTAAAAGCAAAAACAAAAAACAAAAAATGGTTTAAATCCTGGTACAATGAAGGGCAGAGAAAAATCGTGGTTAAAGCAGAAAATTTGGAAATTCTTTATGAACTTAAATCAATAGCGGAAAAGAAAAAACTAACAACCTCCCTTGTTGAAGATGCCGGTTTAACTGAGG
>JAUWIS010000052.1 GCA_030605245.1 Methanobacteriota archaeon
CTGTATGCGGCGGATGCCTCAACCTTGAATATCCATGTCTGGACATATATGAGGATGTACACTGTTATCTGGATCCATGTGCTGCATGCATGTTAGAGGATGCAAAAAAAAAGAAAGAAGAGGAAAAGGAAAAGAAAGGAGATATAAACAAAATGGAGGTAAAATGAATGAATTACTGAACGGAAATGAAGGGGATGAAGGAATAAATAAAACGCAGGCAAAAAATTGATGGGATTATTAGAGAAGAAAGAAAAGAATAAATCTACAACAATATGGAGGGTGAAAAAATGTCTTTGACAAAAATAAATGCGACAGCGGCAACGCTGACAAAAAACAGAACGGAAGGAGCGATAAACTCGCTAAGTGGAATGTGCGCAACCTGCGTGGATGGATGCATAGGGATGTGCGAAATCGGGAAATCAGCATACAGGGGCCATGAGGTGATTTATCCTCAGCCTTTTGGAATCATCACATCAGCAAATGAAAAAATCTACCCTGTTGACCTATCCCATTTCACAATATTAGGTGGTGTTGTGGGTGCTAAAGGAATAGAGGCTGACAGCGACAAGGCAATATTCTCAAACGTAAACATAGAAAGAAAAATTGGAAAAAACAAGGATATTAAACTAAGAATGCCGATAGTTATACCAGGGCTTGGATCAACAGCAATTGCAAAAAACAACTGGGAAGGGTTAGCGATAGGCGCGGCATTAACAGGTATACCGCTCACAATTGGTGAAAATGTCTGCGGAATGGACCCTGAATCCGAAATCGTTAATGGGAAAGTAAAGCATTCACCTGAACTTGAATGGAGAGTAAAACTCTACAAGAAATGGCAGCAGAATGGGTATGGTGCAATAACTGTCCAGGCAAACATAGAGGACACAAATCTTGGTGTGCATGAATATGCAATCTCAGAACTTGATGTTGATGCTGTTGAACTGAAATGGGGTCAGGGAGCAAAGGACATTGGTGGTGAAGTCAAGATTCCAGATTTGAAAAAAGCGCAGTTATTGAAAAAAAGAGGATACATCGTCCTGCCTGATCCAACAGACCCTGCTATTATTAAGGCATTTGAAAAAGGCAGTTTCAAGGAATTTGAGCGACATTCAAGGGTAGGTATGGTGACAGAGGAAGGTTTCATGAAAAGGGTGAAAGAACTCAGGGATTTGGGCGCAAAACATGTTTTCCTAAAAACAGGGGCATACAGACCAGTAGACCTGGCAAGGGCTGTGAAATTTTCATCAAAAGCAGGGATTGATCTTTTAACAGTTGATGCAGCAGGTGGTGGAACAGGTATGAGTCCTTGGAGGATGATGAATGAATGGGGTGTTCCAGAGGTGGAACTGCATTCACTTCTCTACAAATATGTGGATAAACTCGCTAAGAAAGGTGAATATGTTCCAGATATTGCAGTAGCAGGCGGTTTTGCATTTGAAGATCAAATATTAAAAGGGTTAGCACTTGGCGCACCATACTTTAAACTTGTAGGAATGGCCAGGGCGCCTCTTGCAGCAGCCATGGTTGGTAAGACAATTGGTAAAAAAATCAGCGAGGGAATGGTTCCTGTGTACATTGAACGATTTGGTGATACGCCAGAGGAGATATTTGTTACCGCACCAGAACTTAAAAGGAAACTCGGGAAAAAATTTGAGGAAGTTCCTACTGGGGCAATAGGTCTTTATACATATATGGAGAGACTTAATCAGGGACTGAGGCAGATTATGGCTGGATGCAGAAACTTTGCATTAGAACACATCAGCAGAGATGACATTGCTGCTATAACAAGGGAAGCAACTGAAATCAGTGGGATAAAACATGTGATGGACACTGATGAGGAAGAGGTAAATAGGATACTGGGATAAAAAAGTGTTTGCCATATTACAGAAGAAAATGAAAATGTAGAGGTGCAAACTTCCTTTATCTCTTAATTTTTTTAATATTATTTTTCTTTAACATACCTGTCTATCGCTCTCGCAGATTTTTTACCCATGCCCATGGCAGATATAACTGTTGCAGCGCCGGTTGCAATATCACCGCCAGCGAAAACACCTTTTATTGATGTTTTACCGTGTTCATCCGTGATAATGTTTCCATGCCTGCCTGTTTCAAGCCCTGGCATGCTTTTTGGTACAAGAGGATTCGGTCTCTGACCTATTGCCATTATAACAGTATCAACTCCCATTACAGATTCTGAACCCTTAATAGGTATCGGTCTCCTCCTTCCGGATTCATCAGGCTCACCCAATTTCATCTGGATATACTCCATTTTTTTCACCCTGCCGTTTTCACCAATGAACCGGATAGGATTTGTAAGAAGCATGAATTTTACACCCTCCTGTTTTGCATGCTCTGCCTCCTCTTTACGCGCAGGCATCTCTTTTTCAGAGCGTCTGTAAACAATGAACACCTGCTCCGCACCAAGTCTTAAAGATGTTCTCGCAGAATCCATTGCAACATTCCCTGCACCTACTACAGCAACTCGCTTACCAATCGTTACAGGAGTGTCATACTCCGGGAATCTGTACGCTTTCATAAGATTTACCCTTGTTAGAAACTCGTTTGCTGAGTAAACACCGTTAAGGTTTTCACCGGGTAGATGCATAAACATTGGCAGTCCTGCACCTGTTGCAACAAAAACCGCATCAAAATCCTTTTTCAACTCGTCAACTTCAATTGTTTTTCCTACAACCATGTCTGTTTTTATTTTTACACCAAGATCTTTTATGTAATCTATCTCAGATTCAACAATCTTTTTCGGCATCCTGAATTCTGGTATACCGTACATCAGTACGCCGCCTGTTTTATGCAATGATTCAAAAATTGTTACACTATGACCTTTTTTTGCGAGTTCTGCTGCGCATGTCAACCCTGCAGGTCCAGAGCCAACAACTGCTATTTTTTTATTAGTATCTTCAACCTTTTCAGGAGGTTTTACTCCTTTTTTTCTTTCCCAGTCAGCAGCAAAACGCTCAAGACGCCCGATTGCTACTGGTTCGCCTTTTTTTCCTAGAATGCATAACTGTTCGCACTGTGTTTCCTGAGGACATACCCTTCCGCATATAGCAGGAAGAGAATTTTTTTCCTTTATTTTATCTATTGCATCCTCAAACCTTTTTTCTTTGATAAGTTGGATGAAACCTGGTATGTCTATTCCTACAGGACATCCTTTGACACAGGATGGTTTTTTACAGTTCAGGCATCTGCTTGCTTCTTTAACAGCGTCTTCTTCACTGTAGCCAAGTGCTACCTCATTAAAGTTTTTTATTCTCTCTTTTGGCTTCTGTTCAGGCATAGATGTTCTCATATTTCACCTCTGTATAGTTCCAATGATTTTTTTTCCTCATCAAGATACATTTTATTTCGTGAGATGAGCAAATCAAAATCGATTAGGTGCGCATCAAACTCAGGACCGTCAACACATGCAAACTTTGTTTCACCACCTACAACGCATCTGCATGCACCGCACATCCCTGTGCCGTCAACCATTATGGAGTTCAAACTCGCAATTGTTTTCACCTTATATGGCAGGGTTGTTTTTGCTACAAACTTCATCATAATAGGAGGACCTATTGCTATTACCCTGTCAATTTTTTCTTTTTCCAGGATTTCTTTTAAAGGTAGTGTCACAACACCTTTTCTTCCATAACTACCATCATCTGTTGTAACAATAATCTGATCACTAAATTTTTTCATTTTTTCTTCCCAGAAAAGAAGGTTTTTAGTGCGCGCACCAATGATTGAGATGACTTTGTTTCCTTTTTCCTTCAGCATTTTAACCTGAGGATAAACACAGGCAATACCTGTCCCGCCACCTATGCAGACAACATTACCAAATTTTTCAATCTCAGACGGATTTCCAAGAGGACCTATAAAATCAAGTATTTCATCGCCAACATTTTTTTTACCAAGCTGAAATGTTGTTTTCCCAACCTCCTGAAAAACAATTGTAATTGTCCCTTTATCCCTGTCAAAATCTGCTATTGTTAAAGGTACCCGCTCCCCTTTTTCATGAATACGCAAAATTATGAACTGGCCTGGCATACATTTTTTTGCAATCCTTTCTGCTTCTACTTCAAACATTTTTGTAGATTCGGCAAGTGTTTCCTTTTTAACGATTTTGAACATGTTTTTGAAATAGTGTTGTGAAATATTAAATATTGCTATGGTCTTGTTAGCCTTTTCCATGTTCCAAAAAATCTTTGTAATACAGTAAGCTGTCCTGCAACAGCAAAATAAAGCATTACCCATTCAGTAAAAGTAAACCTCCAGACAAGAATAATTCCCTGATTTATAAGCATATACTGGATTAAAGGCAAAGCAATAAGGATAACAAGACGGTCGGCCCTTCCAAGAACACCGGAATATACCCTGCCAGCACCAACAGCCTGTGCCTGCGTTCCAAGATAACTTGCAAGAAGTATGCTGATAACAGCAAGGAAACCAATGATATTGTTGCAGTATATGGAAAGCGTTATACCTCCAAGAATAAAGACATCTGCGTACCTGTCAAGAACATGGTCTAGAAAATCACCTTTTTTTGATGCCTTTCCTGAGATTTTTGCAACACTTCCATCCAATGCATCAAAGAATGCGTTTAGAAATATGAAAAGTCCTGCCAGCAAAAGCAATTCAGTCATGAAATTTGTTAAATAAAATGAAAGCCCTGCCAGAAACGCAAACAGAAATGCGGTTACCGACAGTATATCTGGATTGACTTTCCTCATCGGTCTTGCTATTGGTGTCAGTATTCTATCCCCGATATTTCTGTAACTATCTAGTACCATTAGACATCCTCCAGATCATGGGTTAGTACCATGTTAATATCTCCTCTGACCAGTCAACATTACCTACTTTGTAATTCTTAAATTTACCGCCCAGTATCTTTTCCACATCTTCTGCAACTTTTTCCTGGGTAATTTTTGTTGTGTCTATCTCATAAACATTTTTGCATCTTTCCAAAGCTTCAACAGTAACAGCATCAACTGCTTCTGCCTCCGCATTTTCTAGAATCTTTTTTTTATCATATTTCTTCTTTTTCAACCTTTTAGACAGTATTCTTGGTGAGCATCTAAGCACGATTACAGTATCAACAGATAGGAGATGCGCAATATGTCCTTCAACAATGATGGGATTTTTGTTTTGTTTTTGTATGTAATCATCTATTTTTTTTATGTCCGCAACCCTACATTTTCTTTCTTTATCATAATCAAAAACAAAATTATGCTGCTTTACAACCCTGTTCAAATCTACAACTGCATATCCTTTTTTTCTTAAAATTTCTGAAACAGAGGTTTTTCCTGTTCCTGGTGTGCCTGTTAACGCGACAATCATCAAATGTCTATGATGTTTAAACATATTAAGGTTTAAGGTGCAAGGTGTAAGAAAGTATATAGGGATTAGGGGGAAGCAAGGGTTAGAGAAGCCTTGATCCCTAACCCTGAATCCTGAGTTCCTGACATAAAGGTTTATAATACAGGATACTATTTACAGGTTAGTGGTTTAAATGGCAAAAAATATGGATGCTGTGAGTGTAAAGGTAAAAGAGCTGATGACAAAAAGGGTAACGACAATCTCACCTGAAAAAACTGTTTCTGAGCTTCTTGGAATGATGAGGAAAAATGATATTCATGAACTGCCTGTTGTAGAAAAAAACAAACTTGTTGGTCTTGTGAGTTATAATAATCTGATCAGAAGGAGGAAACTCGCATTAACATCACAGGTCCAGAATGTTATGGTTTCATCTCCAACAATCTCTCAGGACGATTCCCTTGTTAGGGTGTCTGATGTTTTGCTTACAAACGGTTTCAGGGCTGTGCCTGTGACCGAGGGAAAGAGAATAGTAGGTATTGTATCCAGGACTGATGCAGTCAAGGCAACAAAGAGGATTAAAAACATAGCAGGAATATCAGTAGTAAGGATAATGACAGCAAAGCCTGCATGTGTATCAGAAAACGAGGGGATTATAAAGGCAAAAGATATAATGAGAGACATGGGAATTAGAACACTGCCTGTGATAGACAAAAAAGGAAAAATCGCGGGTACGCTGGGGTTAAAAGACATTGCCAGATTTTTTGAGGCAAATAGATACAAGTCATCCAGGGGAGCGGTTTCAGGTGAAAATATACCTGTAAACATTGAGGTGAAAAGCCTTATGAACACACCACCGGTTACTGTAGACTCAAAAGCAAATGTTTCTGATGTTGTTGACCTGATGACAAAAAGGGTAACGACAATCTCACCTGAAAAAACTGTTTC
>JAUWIS010000071.1 GCA_030605245.1 Methanobacteriota archaeon
ATGTTGACAAAAACACTTACTATCTCACAATCCAGGAAGCGATAGATGATGCAGACCCAGGGAACACAATCGAAGTATCAAACGGAACATATTATGAGAACATCATCATAAACAAGACAATAAACCTGATTGGTGAGGATAAAAATAACACAATCATTGACGGCAGCGGCACAGGTGATGTTATTTATATCTCTGCGGATTGGGTGAATTTGAGCGGGTTCGGGGTGAGGAATAGCGGAGACTATCATTATGCAGTGTATTTTGCCTCATCTACTACTCACAATACTCTTTCAAATTGCTGTGTAACAGAGAATTATTATAGCATATTCCTTGACCACTCATCAAACTACAATCTCATTTCAAATTGTACTATATCAAACAGTGCTACAGGCAGTGGAATATGTCTTTCTGGTTATACAAACGATAATATTATTTTAAACTGTACTATATCAAACATTAGTAGAGGTATAGTGCTTTATTATCCCTCAACAAACAATATTATTTCAAATTGTACTATATCATTGGTCTCTTGGTGGGGGATATATATCGGCAGTGGATCAAACAACCTTATCACAAACTGTCGCATATATCAAAGTAACTATCATGGCATTTATATTCGCTCTAGCTCAAATGGTAATACTATCACAAATTGTGAGATATATGCAAATGATGAGTACGGAATCTTTCTCTATAATTCTGCAAATGACAATATTATTACAAACTGCAACATATCAAACAACAATTATAGCATTTACATCACCTCATCATCAAATAATAATCTAATCCATCACAACAACTTCATCAACAACACAAACAATGCATACGATGAATGCACCAATTACTGGGACAACGGCACGGGTGGCAACTACTGGAGCGACTATGATGAACCAAGCGAAGGTGCTTATGACAATAATACTGATGGGATTGTAGATACACCTTACGCGATACCAGGCGGGAGTAATTATGATAATTATCCATTCATAAGTCCAAGTGGTTGGGAAGAAGAAATAGGACTAACACCTCATGATCCAATCTACATTAACAGCAACACTGATTTTGCATCACAAGCAAGTAGCGAAGGCTGGGCTGGTAATGGAACGGAAGGGAATCCATATATAATAGAAAATTATGATATAAATGCGGGCACAGCACATGGTATTGAAATTAGAAATACTAATGTATATTCCATTATAAGAAACTGTGTAATTCATGATGGCAAAATAAGCGAAGATGGCGTATATGGAAATTATGGCATCTTCTTCCACAATGTAAAAAATGGTACTGTTGATAATATAACTTCCTACAGCAACTTTGTTGGTATCTATATGCAGTCATTATCTAATAATCAACTCATAAACTGCACTGTATATAACAATTCTGAAGGCATCTATTTGTATTTTGCATCAAATAATCAAATCATAAAATGTACTGCTTATGACAATGTCCGTGGCATCTGGTTGGATAATTATTCGGCAAATAATCAAATCACAAACTCTACTGTGTACAATAATCCCTATGGGATTTCTCTGTATTATTCATTAAATAACAAAATCGTAAATTGCGTAGTCTATAACAATGGTTATAGTTTGTGGCTGTATTATTCGTCAGATAATCAAATCGCAAACTGCGATGTTAATAATAGTTTTAAGAACGGTATCTATCTGTATTATTCCTCAAACAACAAAATTCATTATTGTAATATTTATAATAACACTGATTACGGTGTTTATAATTATAATTCAGCGGTAGAGTATCAGGTAAATGCAACCTACAATTGGTGGGGTGATACAAGTGGTCCTGGTGGTGTAGGCCCAGGAAATGGTGACGAAGTGAATTATATGGTTCTTTACGAGCCTTGGCTTGTTGTGCCTTGGGGTGTTGAAGACGTAGTGCCACCACAAATATGTAACATACAGGCGTTTCCAGTATCACAGGAAATCTATGGTTATGTGAATATCACATGCACCATAACCGATAACGTTGCAGTAAGTACTGCAAAAGTTAACGTCACAGGTCCTGCTGGGTTTACATCTATAAATGCAACAATGACAAGAATTGCAGGCACTAACAACTATTATTATAACATCACCTACTCTATCCCTGGCAAATATTCTTATTATATTTTTACAATGGATACAAGCAATAACGGGAACAAATCTGCAGAATACCAACTTACTATTCAGGATACAACAATACCAGAAATTTCAAATATCTACGGTATACTCTCTGGTGTGATGAATATATCTACTGGACATATAGTGTATTGGAGTGTATGTATTTCATGCGGAGTTACTGACAATTTTGCAGTAAGCATTGTAAAAGTTAATATTACAGGCCCAGTAGGTTTTATACCAATTAATGTAACCATGACGAGATATTCTGCGACCCCATATACTTATGAGTCTTACGTCTATGATACAACATACTCAATTGCCGGCACATATTCTTATTACATATGGGCAAATGATACAAGCGGTAATGAGAAGAAATCTCCAGAATACCATTTCACTATACCGATAGCAGTTGCAGAAACTATTGATGATAAAGAAGTTAATGTAATTGGTATTGGAAATGGGACAGTAAACATAGAATCAGTAGCGCTGCCTCAACCTCCACCTGAGAATCTACAATATATAGGGATCCAGGTTAACGTCACCATTACAGGAACCCTTACTTATTCAAATATCACCATAAAATATAATGAAAGCGATGCTGCGGGCATAGATGAAACTATGCTTAGAATGTATTATTGGACTGGCACAGAATGGAGGCTCTGCAATAACACAGGTGTAAATACAGCTAATAATATCGTTTGGGCGAACGTTTCTCATTTAACGATATTCGTGCCTATGGCAGAGAAAGTAATAGAGGCACCAGCGCCTCCGCCTAACTTATTCCTATATATTGGAATCGCAGTTATTGCAGCAATAATTATTGTAATCTTCATAGTGCTCATGCTTGCTGGGATAGAAATTATAAGGGTGAGAAAAGTAAAAAGACGCAGGATATTCCGTCCACAAATAGTTAAGTGTATATATTGTCAAGAAACTACAAAGATAACATCATGTGATAGACCTTTACTATTTGAGTGCCCAAAATGTGGTGGAAAAAGTGTGATAAAATGATGTGTGATACATCTCCATTTATGATGACATCCTTCACTTTAATGCGCAGGCGTGCATAGTTTTAAATATCCTGTAAATAATTTGTATATCGGGATGGGCAGATGTTTGACAAAAAAACCTTTGTAATTCCGGACAAAACAGTTTTTGAGGAGCATAACATAGTAGTAAATGGTGATGTTGTTATTTCTGACAGAGCAAATCTGGAATATGGTATTATAACAGACAAAAGGATTTTTATTGGTGAAAATGTATCGACAAATGGAAACATTACTGCTAAGGATGATATAAGGATTGATATGTTTTCTGTTGTAAACGGTGATATTGACGGGAAAAAGGATATTTATCTCGGTGAGAAGGTAACCATTTTTGGTAAGATTTTTGTCGGAAGGGATCTGGATGTTGGTGATGATGTAAAAATTGAGAAGGGTTTTGAGGCGCGTGGCTGGATAAACATACGCAACCCTATACCAATTATGATTTATATTTTTATTTATCTTCTTGAACTGCTGCGTCAGGGAAAAAGCAAGGAGGTGGAAAAAATATTAAAGGAAATTGAAAAGGAGGACGAAATGTTTTTTGTTTCCGATGATTTTTTGTTTGTGCCAAAAAACTCTTTTGTAGGTGTTTATGAATCAAGAATCAAAGGTAATACAAGAATAGGGAATCATTGTTCCCTCATTGGCAACTATTTTGTTTCAGGGGATATAAAGATAGGAAATGAAACAGAGATATACGGTGGTTTAAAGGTAGAAAATAATGTAATCCTTGGTGAGAAAAGCATCGTTAACGGTGATGTTGAATGCAAAGGAAAACTAATCATTGGGGACGGATGCCAGGTTTTTGGTGATGTGGTATGCAAAAGATTGGAGATGTTCAGAAGCGCTTTAATCAACGGTACAATAAATGCTGAGAATGGTGTGCGTTTCAAAACAGCTGAGGATAAAAACATGAGGGAAAAGGTTGAAAGATTTAATATTGGTGTTGATGATGTTGAAAGTGTTTTGAGCAATCAGTAACCTCTTTTGTTCCCCCATATAATCTTATGCAGTTGCATTAAAACCCTGACATTTAACCCATCCTTCAAAACACTCTCCGCAATTTTTTTTATTTTTATTCCTCCAACCGGCATGTATACAATACTGCATCCCGGCTTGTATTTTTTTATAATTTTTTTCGCATAATCATAATCCTTTTTATCCTTGAGGACAAACTTCAACTGGTCTGTTTTTGTTAGTTTTTTTATGTTTTCAAAATTCATTCTTTTTTCCATTTTTGATGATGGGCATTTAACATCCATTGAGACTAAAAAGTTCTTTGATTTCGGCAGACCATCCAAGGGTAACGAGCCATTTGTTTCAAGATTTACATTATACCCAATTTTTAAAAGTCTGTTAATTAAAATCCTCACATTTTTCTGAAGCAGTGGCTCACCACCTGTTATGCACACATATTTTGCAGGATATTTTTTTACATTTTTTATTATTTCAGATATTTTCATGTCCTTTCCATTCTCAAAATTTTTTGCATAAACAGTATCACACCACCTACATGACAAGTTGCATCCCTGTGTTCTGATGAAAACTGTTGGAACGCCTATCTGGATTCCTTCACCCTGAATAGAGTAAAAGATTTCATTGATTCTTATTGTTTTTTTCATTTTATCATTCATACATTTTTTTAGCGCCTTCAGCAATCTTCATGCCAAGTTTTGTTAGATACACCTTTAAATTTTCTGTTATTATTATTCTCTCCTGTTCTTTCATTTTCGGTAAGAGTTTTATTTCTGTTTGATTTAACTCGGATATAGGTAAAGCCTTTTTAGGCGATGTGGCATTTGCATCTATAAGTTTTATCATTAGCATGTCATCCACATCAGGATTATAGTCCACAAGGGTTCTTATATATGGGTCCATCCAGTCCTGCTTGATTATTTTTGTTTCCCCCCCTCTTTTTAGTATCTCTATCACAGGAGGCACAGATGCATCGTATGTAGCGCTTAATGTATCCAC
>JAUWIS010000096.1 GCA_030605245.1 Methanobacteriota archaeon
AACAAGCGCTCCCTGGATAAGATGACATATGCTTGTAATTCTTAAATCATTTTTCGGCAGGTAAACGGATATGTTAACCGGTATTTCTTTCAAATGAGAGTTATAGTTTACTGTGAAATGATAAATAAGTTCTATGTTTTCACCAATATCGTTTCCTGAGACAACAGACAAATGTGGAAACTGAAGTTCGCATAAATGCTTTATTACATCCTTGAAAATATTTCTTTCAATCCTGAACCAGATCATTTTTTGTTCATTCTTTTTAACACCTATTTTTCTTTTCACAATTCTGGAATCGATGATTTTATCACCAAATCTTTTTTTGAAATAATCAACAAGTTCCTCTGGAGTAACCTCGAATTTTTTATTCATTTTTCGCTTCCTCCCTGTTTATTGTTTTTCTTCATCCCTTTTTGTAATCCTTCAATTTTCATCCATGCCTTTGCCACGCCGTAGATTATTGCCTCAGGCCTCGGTGGGCATCCTGGGACATAAACATCAACAGGAATAATTTCAGACACAGGACCGTCAAGATTGTATGATTCATAGAAAACACCACCTGTTGCGCCGCAGTTTCCTACAACAACAACCTCTTTAGGATCAGGTGTTTGATCATAGATTCTTTTAAGTTTATCTTTCATTTTATGGACAACAGGACCTGTAACAAGCAGTACATCAGCATGCCTCGGTGTTCCAACAAGTTTTATCCCGAAGCGTTCAAGGTCATATCTTGGTGTTAATGCTGCAACTATCTCAATGTCGCATCCATTGCATGAGCCGGTGTTCACATGAAAAACCCATAATGCCCTTTTAAATGAATCTGTTAATTTCATAATCCACCCCCGGACACGGATACAACAACAAGTATGATTGCAAGTATTCCTATGAACCAGTAAACATAATCGTTGATATCACCTGTATGAATGTTTGTCATGGTTTTATAGTATTCTTTTAATGATTCTGTAAAACCCCAGTAAATGTTGCCTGCTCTTATGTGCACATCCCCTTTCTCTGGTTCAGGGTTTCCTGAAAGGAAAGGTTTTATCTGCTCACCTTTTTTATATGATGACTCACCAAAACTTCTCAGAACATAGATAACAATACAGAGAACGAGGAATGCTATAATCCAGATAATTGGATTCCAGAAACCTGTGTTTGTTTCCAATGTAAACATTATGCACCTCCAAGGATTTTTGTTATGTAACTTCCCTGGTTAACAAGCGCGTTTGCAGCAGGAGCTACAATGGTGTTAACAACTATGTCCGGGAACACGCCGAAAAGTATAATCATAAAAGATAAAATTCCCATCCCTATAAGCATGGATTTAGGAACCTCTTTCACATTTTTGTATTCCGGTAGCTGTGGACCCATGAATGCGGAATGGAAAACCTTAACAAATGAAGCAAGTGTTAGTATGCTTACAACCATGGCTAGAATGGATAAAACAGGGTTGAACTTGTAAACAGACTCATAAATCATTATTTTTGATGCGAAGCCGTTGAATGGTGGCATCCCTGCAATGGATAATGCTCCTATCATAAAAAAGATTGCTGTCAGTGGCATTTTGTGTGCCAGCCCCCCCATCTTGTTAAGGTCTCTGGTACCTGTTACATAGAATATTGCACCTGCTGTCAAAAACAGTAATCCTTTGTACATTGCATGATTTATTATATGGAATAAACCACCTTTCATAGCCATTAAACCATAAGAATTTAATGCATTAGTATCACCTAAAACAGCAAGTCCGACACCTATACCAAGTAGCATGTAACCTGTCTGGGAGATCGCATGATATGCCATGAGGCGCTTCACATCATGCTGAGGAAGTGCCATTGTCACACCAATAAACATTGACAGCACACCAAGGATGATTATAATCCATCCAACCGTTAAACAGTTTAATGTAACATTGTATAATGTGAAAACACCCCTGAAGAGTGCATAAAGACTTGCCTGGGATGCAACAACAAGCATGGCGGTTATTGGTGCAGGAGCCTTTGAATATGCATCAGGTGTCCACATATGCATTGGCACAGCACCGCATTTCATTGCAAATACGGCTACAAGCAGACCCAATGCAATTTTATCCAGTAAGGAGTATTTCATCCTACTGGCTATCATTGCAATGTTTAAAGCATTATACTGACCATAAAATAAAGCAGTAGCGAAAAGGACAAACAATGCACCTATACATGATAGTACCATGTATTTGAATGCTGCCTCTGACGGCTCACCCTTGTGTGTCCAGAATGCCACAAGGGCGCAGGAGGATATTGATAGTATTTCAAGGAAAACAAAAAGATTGAACATGTCTCCTGTGAACTCCATCCCGAACATTCCTACTGACATGAGTAAAAGCAGTGTGTAGTACTTGTCAAGACCGGAATATTTTTTCATAAATGATAGTGAGTATATTGCTCCAACAAGTGAGACAATAGCGGTAATTATTGCCATGAAAATGCTTGCTCCATCAACAGTAAGCATTATCCTTACTGGTATTGAGTAACCTGAGGGTGTTGCAACTGTTGTCTGATTAGAACCGAGAACATATACCTGCATTCCTGAAGTATAAACCTGATGCGCTAACAATAAAACAAGGAAAAGAACAAATGAGAGAACAGTAATCACAAAAATATTTCTCAGTTTTGGGGATATTTTACTTATCAACAATGTTGCAAACGCAGCAAGTAATGGTATTGCTATTATGAGTATTGGTGCATGGAGTATGAGAAAATTCATCCTTTTAACCTCCTTGCCTTTCTTGCATCCAATGTCTTGTAATGTTTATATATTGTCATCACAAATGAAAGCATCAAGGCAGTTGTTGCGACACCTATAACAATGCTTGTCAGGGTTAACGCCTGAGGTGTCGGAAGAACCATGCTTGCACCGGATGGGGCATTTGTGTAAATTGGTGCAACACCTTTCCTGTATCCGAGCGTTATCAGGAAAAGGTTCACACCGGATTCTATCAGACTAATACCTATAACAATTTTAATAAGGTTTCTTTTAAACATGCAGGCATAAACACCAAGTCCTATGAGTATGACAGCAGCAATAAATGGGAAATTATAAATCATTTTTCCTCCTTCGGATTATTTGCATTAAACATGTATAAAATGATGAGTGTAAGACCTGATAAAACCTCAATGCCAACAGCAATATTCATCAATGGCAGAACACCGGCTGTGTTTAAATCACCGGGGTTTATGCCATAGATAACATTACCGAATAACCCGCCTTTCCCTGCAAGGAAATTGTAAAAGAATACTGTACCTATGCCAAGAAATCCTAAACCTATAAATGCAAGCAGACCTGAGCATTCCGAAACAGAAAAGTTTTTTGCTTTAAGCATGTCCTTTATTTTCAATGCACCATAGGATACTACAAGCAATGCAAACGCTGATGCTACAACAGCGCCGCCCTGAAAACCTCCCCCTGGTGTCAGATGACCATGCATGATGATGTAAAAACCGAATATAATAATGAATGAATAAAGAATGTTTGTTATTGTTCTAACTATTTTTGACATCCCCCTCATTTTTTCAGCCTCCTGAACGCAACAGCAACACCTGCGACAGCAGTGAAAAGCACTGTTGCCTCACCAAGCGTGTCATATCCCCTGTAATCAAAAACAATGGATGTCACAACATTGTTTGCACCTGTCTCATTCTGACCATTATCAATGAAGTAATCATCCATATCTGTCTCTGACGGCTCACCAAATGGATGAAGATAAACAGCGGAAAGGAAAAAGAAAACAAAAACAACAGCAAATGCAAAAAAACCTATTTTTTTATTCATGACCCCTCCATTCTTTTTGTTCCCCTTATTGCAAGCACAAAGATTGCCGTTGTTAGTCCTGCGCCTATACCTGCCTCTGCTATAGCAACATCAGGTGCCTGGAGAATATAAAACTCCAGTGAAAGCAGGAGGCTCATTATGGATAATGAGATTACCGCGCCAAGCAAATCCTTCATTTTTATTGCAAGATAACCTGTAGATATTATTATGAGCAATACAACTATTTGTGCAATATCCTCTATCATTTTCCCACCCCCATGCAAGGAGTTAGAATATAGCAGTTAGAATCTGGGGTCTCCCTAATCCCTAAATCCTGATCCCTAACTACTTTCATTTCAGTCCTGCCTCCTCCAATTTATCCACAACTGCAGGTATACCATGATAGGTTACTGGCTTAACACCACTCCTGTGTGCTGCTCGCGCAATGGCATGC
>JAUWIS010000131.1 GCA_030605245.1 Methanobacteriota archaeon
CTTTATTATCAAACCTTCACCTATGTTTGAACTGATAATCTTGTTTCTCTCAACAACCATACTTGTTATATTTTTATCCCGGAATACTTTTGTATTCCCACCTGTTTTTTTGTATGTTCTCAGTAATTCTTTATACATTTTTACACCTTTGGCAATTCATATCCGCGTTTGGGGAATTTAACCATGTTGCATCTGTCAAGGTAAGACTCAGGGCATCCTCTGCAGGCAAAAACCCTGCTGTAACCTATATCAAATCTGAATTTCCGTTTTGGGCATGTTACAATTCTTGCCATTTTAGCCACCACCCACAGGAGGAAACAATGCAACCTCATCCCCCTCTTTTAGTGATTCAGAGCCGTTTGCATAGTTATGATTCAATGACAGTATATTAGAATCTTTTAATTCTTCCAGTTTTGGATAATCATGAATCAGCATCTCCACTAATTTGTCAATTGTTACCCCTTCTTTTACTTCAATTTCAATTTCGCTTTCACCTACAGCTTCCCTGTGAAGAGCAAAGAATTTCACCTTAATTTTCATCTGACCTCCTTATCTCTGGCTTTACTACTATTTCAGATTTAATTGAATTTGTGATTAAACAATTTTCCTCAGTTAACTTTATAGCCTTTTCTATCTTGACTAAATTTTTTGAAACAACTATCTTAGGTCTAACAATAACTCTGGTGAATTCCTCCCTACCATCAACTTTATCTAATACACCCTTGCATTCACATTCAAAGGAGATAAAAGGTATTCTCATCTTCCTGCATATGCTTTCAAAGGTAAGTATGAAGCACATGGCTATACTCGCTACAAAAGAATCCTCGGGTGTTAAATACTTGCTCATTCCATGAAATTCTGGCGGCGCAGAAAACTCTGTTGTAAAACCATTCCCACATCTTATTACTCCTAATCTTTTATCCTTATAGATTGCTAAAGCGTTGTATTCATACATATTTACCACAACCTGTACAATCCTTTTTTCTTTTTACATGAATCAAATCATATGTCAAAAACTTGGAATCATATATAAGTAATTTGTTTGTCAGCAATGGCTGAATACCTAATAAAAATTTAATAACCTCTGTTGCCTGAATAGTACCAATTGTGCCTGCAACAGAACCAATTATTGGTGTTTTTTCTTCTGGTGGTGGTTTAGGAAAAATGCATCTGAGGCAAGGAGTTTTTTTTGGTATTATTGTAGTTGCCTGTCCTTCCCAGGCTCTGCAGGCACCATGAAAAAGGGGTATACCCAGTTTCAGTGCAGCATCATTCAGCACATATCTTGTCCTGAAGTTATCTGTGCAGTCCACAACACAGTTACTTCCTTTAATTAAATTCAATGCATTTTCTTCATCAATTCTTTCCTCAAAACCAATTACTTCTATCTCAGAATTAATCTTTCTCAGTTTCTCAATTGCAGACCCTATTTTACTTTTACCAATATCTTTTTCAAAATGTAATATCTGTCTGTTCAGATTCCCAATTTCTACTTTATCATTGTCTATTAATATTATTTTTCCTATTCCTGCAACCGTCAAATATGTGCTTACTGCTGAGCCAAGACCACCTACTCCAACTACAGCAGCACTTGCATTCTTCAGTTTTCTTTGTCCTTCCTCCCCAAATCCTGGGATGATTATCTGCCTGCTATATCTCTCTTTATCCTGATATGGTAAATCAGCCATTCTTTCAACCACCTCTCCCTATTTGCATGTTTCACTCCTTATATACCCAAGATATTCTTCCAAACCCTGAATAACAGGTATCACCAATATGCAAGGTAACTCATAACTGTGCATGTTTTTTATGGTGTCTATCACAGTATCCACGTTGCATTTCCTAGTTTTCGCAAGCACTACACATTCATTTCCTTCCTCTATGTTACCTTTCCATCTGTAAATTGATTCCATCCCTGGAATAATGTTTACACATGCAACAAGTTTTTCCTGGATTAATTTTCTCCCTATTCTTTTTGCCTCATTTTCATTTTCTGTTGTTGTATAAACAAATACTATTTCCGATGATTTTTTCTCCTTCATATCATCTCATTCCTCCATGCTTCAAAGAATACTTTTTAGTAGGACAAACCTTGCATTCTTTCCTGAAGAATTTTGTGATTTCCCAGGCATCTCCTTCTTTGATTACTTTACCATCACATAATAACGCGCATCTATCCGAACATCTTGCCACATCCTCCCTATGGGTAATAAGAAGAACGGTCACACCCTGTTTTTTGATTTCTTCAATTACCCTGATTAAATCATCTAAGGAAACAAAATCTATTCCTGAGTCAGGTTCATCCAGTATTACCAGCTTAGGCATCATTGTGATAATTGATGCCAGCTCTATT
Organism: Methanobacteriota archaeon; assembly: GCA_030605245.1. Lineage (GTDB taxonomy): Archaea > Thermoplasmatota > JASEFT01 > JASEFT01 > JAUWIS01 > JAUWIS01. The sequence continues at coordinate 2,354 of JAUWIS010000131.1, forward strand.
CTTTTTCTTTCCCCGCCAGATAGCGTATTATCCAAAGCTCTATTTAGAAACAAAGAAGGATTCATGTTTACCATTCCCAGTGCTTTATCAGGGTTGTTTTCTTTGCCTAATGATAAATAATCTTTTATTTTCAGGCCTTCAAAACGCGCAGGTTCCTGCCAGGCTAACGTTATCCCTATTTTAGCATGCTCGTAAATACTCATATTTGTTATATTTTCCCCTTTTAAAAAGATCCTACCTGCAGATGGTTTATAACCACCAATCAATGTGTATGCTAAGGTTGATTTACCTGAGCCGTTTGGTCCTATAATTGAAAATATCTCATCTTTCTTCACAGTCAATGAAACATTCTCTAAGATTTTTTTGTTATCCCTATCAACACATAAATTTTCTATTTTCAGCATTCAATTCTCCCTTTTCAGATTTTTCTCAAACAGTTCTGTGTAATTCTTTTTATCTTATTATTACACCGCAATATTACAGCGTAATAGTTAAATAGGCATATAAACATTACGATATAATAAGGGGTGATGATATGCGTGATAAGATTGAAAAAGTGGTTAACGAGAAGATTAAACCAAATCTTATGCTGCACGGTGGTGATATTGAACTTGTAGATGTGAATGAAAAAGATGGTGTAGTGATGGTAAGATTGACCGGCGCTTGTGCTCACTGTCCTATGGCACAAGCCACATCTGCTGGTTTTGTTGAGAAAACAATTAAAGAAAACATACCCGAAGTTAAAGTTGTAAAGATGGTGTAAATATGAAGCCTGCATGTGAAATAGTGGTGAGCAAGGTTCTTCCCAGCATTAGGGCAGCAATTGTTAAAGTCCTTATTGAAGAGCATAAAATGCAGCAAACAGAGGTAGCCAGAATCATGGGAATCTCTCAGGGCTCCATAAGCCTTTACACAACATGCAGGCGCGGTTGCGATAAAGAAATCCATAAACTGTTCCCTGAAATAGAAAAGTATGCAAAAGAGGTTGCAGTAAAGATTGCATCTGGAAAGTTAAAAAAGACATCAACAATTTTATGTACAGTTTGCAGGAAGATAAGAAAAAGTAAGGAATTTTGTGATATTCATAAACAGTTTGCTCAACTGGTATGA
>JAUWIS010000077.1 GCA_030605245.1 Methanobacteriota archaeon
AATTCTTGGAGGGAGAAAAATGAAAAAAGCACTTGTTCTTGGCGCCGGGCTTGTAACGAAACCGCTGGTAAAATACCTTCTGGACTCAGGATATAGGGTAGAGGCTGCAAGCAGAACTGTTAGCAAGGCAGAATCTTTAATAGAGGGACATCCCAACGGCTATGCTGTGCAACTTGATGTAAATGATAAAATGAGATTAAAGGATTTGATAAAAAACTCTGATATTGTCATTAGTCTTTTACCTTACATCCATCATGTAACAGTTGCAGAGATTTGCATTCAAGAAAAGAAAAACATGGTGACAGCATCCTATGTCAGCGATAAAATGCAGAAATTGGATGAAAAAGCAGTAAACGCAGGAATTATTATTCTTAACGAGGTAGGACTTGACCCTGGCATAGACCATATGTCCGCAATGAAAATCATACACAGGGTTAAAAAGAAGGGGGGCAAAATCATAAGTTTCTGCTCATATTGCGGTGGGTTGCCAGCGCCTGAGGCAAACACAAACCCTTTTGGGTACAAGTTTTCATGGAGCCCGAGGGGGGTTGTGCTTGCAGCAAAGAATAATGCAAAATATCTTAAAGATGGAAAAGAGGTTTTTGTTCCATCCGAGGAACTTTTTGATGACTGTTCCATTATTAATGTACCCTCTTTGGGTGATTTTGAGACCTATCCTAACAGGGATTCAATACCATACATTGAAAAATATGGGATAAATGGAACAGAAACAATGTTCAGAGGAACATTGAGAAATATTGGATGGTGTAAAACATGGAAAAAAATAGTGGACCTCGGATTTCTAAATGAAAAAACAATTGGCATGACAGGACTTTCGTTCAGAGAGTTTGTTGGTAAGCTAATAAACAAAAATGAAGATACTAAAAGGAAGGTTGCTGAATACCTCAAAATAGATGAAAACTCTGAGATAATGAAAAGGTTTGAATGGTTGGGGTTATTAAGTGATGAAAAACTGCCAGTTACCCAAGGCTCAGCACTTGATGTTTTATCTGCACAACTGCTCAAAAAACTTCAATACGAAAACAATGAGTGCGACATGGTTGTGTTACATCATGAGTTTATTGCAGAATATGAATCTAAAAAAGAAAGGATTAATTCCACATTAATAGATTTTGGCATACCTGATGGTGATTCATCAATGGCAAGAACTGTTGGTTTACCTGCAGCCATCGCTACAAAACTTGTCCTGGAAGGAAAGATAGATGTTAAAGGTGTGCAGATACCAACAATACCGACCATTTATGAGCCAATCCTGAATGAACTAGAAAAACTGGGGATAACATTCAGGGAAAGAGTAGAGAACATAAACATTTGACAGTAAGAAAACATATTCCAAAATCAAAGGATACTCTCTTTCGTTAAAAAACAGAGAAAATATAGTTACTTCCTCCAGTCAACAACTTCTAGAAAAGAGAAATTGTTTACACCATTAAAATTTTCTGCGTTATATTCTTTTTTTGCCCTGAAACTTGGACTCTGGTTTCGGTATTTGCTTTTACCTCTTTTCATTTTTTACCACCCTAATAAAAGAATTACTCGGAATCAGGGACCCCTCACATTTTTTATCACACATAACCTACGATAAAAAAATAAAAAGGGGGAGTCATCGTAATAAATCCTTAGGTTTTGCTCCAAATCCAAGAGGATGAGCAAAACCATTGTAAACATTTGAACTCGTTGGAGGAATAATGCCTTTGACCGGCAGGGTAATATCCTCCAAACCGGAATCGGAACTCAGAAGGTTTGGCAGACGAACACCGGTCATAATTGACATAATCTTGATTCTCCCATTGCATTTTTCATCCACCCTTGCACCCCAGATCACATTGGCATCTGGAGCAAGTTCTTTTGTAATGTTTTTTGTTATCCTGTCCATATCCGTTAATGAAAACTCAGGACCTGCGGTTATATGCACAAGCGCTCCATTTGCACCTTTGTAGTCAACATCAAGCAGCGGGTGATTCAGCATCTCCTTAACAACCTGGTCAGGATCACCGCTTCCTTCACCATAAAGCATCATTGACAGCCCACCATGTGTCATTATTGTTTTTACATCAGCATAATCAAGGTTTACCAAGGATGGCTGTGTTATAGTTTCAGTTATGCCTTTGACGACTTCAGAGACAAGTTGGTCCATAACAGAAAATGCCTGCCCAAGCGGTAACCTGGGTGCATATTTAAGCAGGCGTTCATTTTGTAGGACAACAACACTATCTGCAATTCTCCTAAGTTTGTCAACACCTTCCAATGCCTGAACATTCCTGTGACGCTCAACCATGAAAGGAGTTGAGACAATACCAATGACAACAGCCCCTGTTTTCTTGGCAATCCTTGCTATGACAGGTGATGCGCCTGTGCCTGTGCCACCGCCCATACCTGCAAGTATGAACACAACATCAGCATCCTTTATGTTTTCTTCAAGAACATCGGATGCAAGTTCAGCACACTGTTCCCCAACAGCAGGGTAACCGCCCGCACCAAGGCCTTTTGTAAGTGATTTCCCTATCAGGATTTTTTTATCAGCATTTATTATGCTCAGGTGAACCTGGTCTGTGTTTACAGCAATGGTGGTAGCACCTTTAGCACCCATTGTCTGCAGTCTGCTTATGCTGTTGTTTCCTGCGCCTCCGACACCCGCAACCAAAATTTTTGGCACTCCAACTTCATCATATTTTGAACATTTCTCAAACTTTTTAGCGTTTTCCACCAACGACTCCATGTTTATTCCTCCTTATGTTATGGCCGCTGTGCTAACAGCGGCCTCTCATCCCATCCTCTCTATTTGTTTATATATTCACCAATTTTTGCTTCCTCTTCCTCACGCGATATTCTTTTCTTTTCCATTTCATCCATTCTTCTGCCTTTTTCAAGAATTTCATCCAGTTTCTCATTTACATATCCCTTCACTGCGGTTCTTATGAGTTCTTGTGCTGAAAGGAATTCACCGCACTCAACTATAACATTTATTTTTCTTACATCTTCCTTAGGGAATTTTACCTCAACATATTTTCCTTTCAAAGGGGTGATCTGATTTTTTATGAATCCTTCCACAGATTTTCTGATAACCTCGGATATGGACCCAAATTTTTCCTGTTTAACAATTGTGTTAAGTGGGTCAATCTGGTCTCTCGTAAGTCGCACGGTTATTTTCTCTGTTTTTTGCATATACACACCCAAGATTTTGCCAGACATTTATACCAATATGTCTGTCAAATGTCTGACGAATAAAGTCATGCTTTATATCATATATAAAACTTTCTAATCCTATATCTAATAATATTTAAAAGTTTCTACAAAATTTGCTCATTTCCTGGGTTTATCAACCACACTTAGGAGGATTTTAAAATCTGTTTTGAGTGTATTTTTTGACCCTGCGATTTTGTTTTCAATTTCTTGAATAAAAATATCAGCAGACAAATGCCTGCTCTTTTCCAAAAAAGATTTTATTTCTTTAGGATGAACAATGTAAGGCGCGACCTTTATATATACATTATCAACATCAGGCATGAAAAACAATATATATTTACAACAGTATTAAAGATTTTATCTCGGCTTAGCTCAGTTGGTTAGTTCGCAGGAATCAAAGATTCCTGCTCGCTCCAAATTTGCTAACGCAAATTTGTCGATTCACAGGAAACAGGGTTTCCTGTTCGCTCCAAAAATGCTACGCAAATTTGTCGCAGCGGGGGACTGAGCAAAAAAATCCCGGCTTAGCTCAGTTGGTTAGAGCGGGGGACTGTAGTTGGATACCCATTTATGAATGTGGGCTGCCCCTGCCGATATCCTCAGGTCGCCTGTTCAAATCAGGCAGCCGGGACCATTACAACAAGGGGTTGTTACGGAATTTGCTCCCTACAAATTCTTAACATGCTACGGAAAACCGTTTTACGGTTTTCCTGGTATTTTAGGAAAAGCCTTTGGCTTTTCCGTAAAATCTTAGGAAAAGTCCCTAGACTTTTCCGTAAGATAGTAGTTAGTAGATAGGGACTAGAGGAAACATAACAACCTAATCCCTAACACCACTAAACCATAACTACTTATCTTCGACTCTTCTTAGATATTCCGCTGGTACCTCCTTTGCTAAGTAAACCGTTTTCCCAGCCTGCATGATAACCAAACCGTTTTCAATGGCTTTTTTTGCATCAATCTCAATAATCACCGGATTCTCAACCCTGTGCGAACCTGCGGTTTTTGCATCATCTATTGTTTTGCTTAAATGAACCATTTTTCTATCCACCGGCTTCAGCCCTGTTTCCAGGATAATGCTGATCTCCTCAGAAGTTGTTGGATAGTATAGTTTTTCTGGAATGTTTTCTGTAGGCAGATCAAGATCAATATCAATAGAATGACCATATGTTGCCCTAATCTCATTATCTTTTATCTGATACCTTCCTTTCGGATCTGTGGCAACAATAGCCTCTATATGATGTGGACGCAACCATCTAAATCTTTGACTCCTTGCCCTGACAGCATCTATAAAAGAGTAAATGCTTACCCATCCATGCTCGTCCATTTTTAAACTAAATTTTTCAGGAAAATGGCGTAATGCGCCAGCCATGGTTTTCCCAATGCGTTCAATTTCCTCATCATTCATCAAAAACCTGCTGTCCTCACTGCACACAGGGCATTTTTCTCCTCTGAAATATCCGTGTTCTTTACATTCCTTCAACATAATATGTAATGGGCAAGATTTATTATAACCCTTTCCTATTTAGATATATGAATCTGAAACAGATAGCAGGTGAGAAGGCAGTGGAATATGTGAAGGATGGAATGGTTGTTGGTCTGGGTACAGGTAGCACGGTTTTTTATGCTATCAAAAAAATTGGTGAAATGGTCAAAAATGGTTTGAACATTGTTGGTATTCCAACCTCGGTTGAAACAGAAAAACTTGCGAAACAGTCTGGCATTCAACTATCAACACTGGAAGAACACCCTGTGATTGATGTGACAATAGACGGTG
>JAUWIS010000152.1 GCA_030605245.1 Methanobacteriota archaeon
CATGGAGGCGACAAAAGCGATAGCAGAAGAATTCAAAGATTTTTATTTTATCACAAAATGGCCTACGAAAACAAAACCATTCTACGCCCAGCCGTTTAAAGAAAATCCTGAACTATGCAGGGCTTTTGATCTGATGTACTATGAGAAAGAAATCACATCAGGAGCACAAAGAATCCATGATGTTAACCTTCTCAGAGAAAGGATAAAGGAGCAGGGTTTGAATCCTGAGAACTTCAAGTACTATCTTGAAGCATTTGAGTATGGAATGCCTCCGCATGCAGGATGGGGACTTGGTGTTGAAAGAATGATGATGATTTTAACAAATATGAAAAACATACGCGAATGTGTTTTGTTCCCGCGGGATAGAAAAAGGCTTGTACCATAAAAAAATATTTAACCCTGAGTATTATTATCCTTTAGGGCTCATGGTCTAGCGGTTATGACGTCGCTCTCACACAGCGGAGGTCTCCGGTTCAAATCCGGATGAGCCCACTTTTAATTTTTTAATTAAAAAGTCCTGCCCTGCTCAGTTCTTTTTCAAGCTTTTTTATTGCAGTTTCTACATCTTTAATTTTTCGCGCACCTGTGCATACCACCTTACCTGAACCAAAAAGCAATAGAACCACTTTTGGTTCATTTACCCTGTACGCTAATCCCGGGAACTGCTCGGGCTCATATTCCACATTTTCCATACCTAAGGTTCTTACTATTGAGTTAAGGTTTAACTCTATTCCAAGGTCATAGACAGCCACAATGTTTTGCACGACAATTCTTGGTTTTTTAATTACCTTTACACCTGCTTTACCAAGTTTGGTAACAGCATGTTCAATGGATTTTTTAACAGTATCAAGGTCTTTTGCTCCTGTGCAGTTGACTTTTCCTGATCTAAAAATAAGCATTGCTGTTTTCATTTTTTTTAGTTTGTAAACAAGACCAGGGAAACGTTTAGGTGCATATTTTGCATCCTCTAATATCTCTGCAACTTCTTCTAGATCAAGTTTTCTTGCAATGGATGTTGATGCAACAATATTTTCAACCACTATTTTTCTAACCATGCTTGTTGTTATATGCTTTACTAACGATTAACCTTTTGAGAAAGTTTTATCGTCTCCTATCCAAAAACGGGCTTGTTTGACAGAATGATTCAGGGAAACCCGAGAATTTCATCATCGGGTACAAAACTTTTTTACCATACCTCCATCTATAGTAAAGATAATATGTTATAAGTGAGCCAGACATTGTTTTCCATTTTACTTTTGGGGACCAGATATCAATATTCCTCCTCCAGCAGGTTGCAATAAAATCCCAGTGCAAATCGGATAAATTGCTCAAATCTGCCTGCTTTGCCTTGTTCAACAGGCATTCCTCCTCTGATGTAAATAATAATGGTACATAAAACATCTTAGCATTTTTTAACTTGTCAATCAGTTCCATAGTTGCTAACGAGTCCTCCGTTTTTTCATCAGGAAGACCCATGAGCAGTGTAGCCAACGGATATATACCATTGTCATTTAGAATTCCTATCCCATTTGTGACTATCTCCTGCCATTGTTCTGGTTTATACGGAAGCATTTTTCCTTTCATGTATTTTTTCATCAATCTTATACTGCCTGTTTCTATGCCTATCTCAACAGATGCAACCTTTTTTCCGTTCAGTTTCCATCTACCTTTGTTCACAAGAATTGGGGCTATCTCCTCAATCATTTTTTGGTCATAAACAACGGGTGCAAGTGCTGCATGCGCAGGCTGTATATAATTAACATCTGGGATTTTATCAACAGTTCTTAATAGTTTCACAACGGCTTCTCTATTCGGTACAAATTTTTCTTTATGTTTGTATAAAAACATATCATCTGTTTGAAGTGTAATCATTTTTGAACCCGCTTTTGCATTAAGCTCAGCTTCTTTTTTTATCTTTTCCAGAGGAAAAGAATATTTTGTTCTCATTGTTGGTGAACAGAACTTGCATCCCCTGCCGCATCCTCTTGTGATTTCAACAACACCAAAAAGCGCTGGTTTTTTTATTAACGGTATTTTCTCAGGTTCTGGTTTTTCTGTTTCAACAGTTTTAGGCAGTTTTTCATTATTCAATGCTTTCCTGAATATTATCGGTGCAGTGTGTTCTCCTTCACCTGTTATCACTGTATCTATGTCATATTTATCCTGCATGTTTCCCCTGATAATCTGCCATGCACCTGCCCCACCAACTATTATTTTTGGTTTATACTTTTTCAGAACAGGATGATTGATCAACTCTTTAAACTCTGCTGCTGCAAGCGGTTCACCACCAAAACCAAGGATAGAGGTATATGTTCTGCTCACAAAACCTATGCCAAGTGGGTCCATTGTTGAAATCCCAACCACCTTTGTGTTTGGACCAACAAATTTGTGTAGATTGTACTGTGTGCAGGTGACAACATTTTCTTCACCAAACTCATCCATCAACACGGATTCTATTTTTCTCAGGCCATATGGTGCGAACTTCGCGCTGCCATCATCATTATCCTCAGTTATCGGATACCAGTATTTCCTTAAAATATCTGTTGGAATAATTTTTGAAGGAAAGCCACCTGTAAACGCAATAAAAGGGTTTAGTTTAAAATCGCTCATCTCAATATGTGATGCTGTGAGAACTATTGGAACATCCTTAGGTTGGTGGTCGTTGCTATTTTTCATTAGTAACATAATTATCTTCTGTATATATGTCCTTTTCGTTAAGTCATGGGAATAACAATTTTTAAGTATTCAAAAACCATATTATGTTTTGCGCCCTGGTAGTGTAGTGGTCTATCATGTAGGCCTGTCGCAGCCCTTTTCTTTTCTCTCCAGAGAAAAGAAAAGCGTCTGGCGGAAAAGAAAAGAGAGAAGGGGTTGCCAAAGGCAACCCCTTAATTCTCTTTTTGATCCGACGGAAAATGCCATATTACGGAAAACGCCAAAGGCGTTTTCCTAATATCCTTGGAAAAG
>JAUWIS010000103.1 GCA_030605245.1 Methanobacteriota archaeon
AGTTGGATTAGTTTTAGTGTTTTTTTCATCTGTTGGGGTAATGTTTTCTTCTATTTTTTCTAAAACCATTTTTTCATTTTTAGCAGGGATTATTGTATGGTTTCTATTTATTTTTCTGTTCGTGATTACAAACTGGGAATTTTTATACTCACCAATTGAAATATTACGGCATTTTACACCAATCCTGGAAAACTCATGGGATGTTGAATATTGGAAATTAATTCTGTTTTATATAGGCTCCCCCTTTTTATTTTTGTTTATCTCATTGATGTTTTTCTATCAGAGGGATCTTTGAAAGCAAAAAGGAAAAAATGTTGTATTAGAAATTGCTAAAAAATAAGAAAGAACAACAAGACAAAAATGTATGCTGTGAAAACGATAAAACGCCTTCCACAAAGCTCACATTTGTTCTGAACACTCATTCTTCTATCTCACATTTAACATCAACCGCAATCATCACCTCTGTTGGTGAATACGTTTTAATCTGTTTAAGATAAGAGATCCCCATTTTGTAATTGTTTTTTTCACAAATTTTTTTCAAATCCTCTGTTCTTTTTTTTATTTTGTCTTTTTCAATAATTTCATAATAATGGATAATACCTTTATCCTTTAAAGATTTCAATGCATCCTCAAAAAACTCATATGATTTATGCGGCAGGTTCATGATAATTCTATCCGCCTTCTCAAGATTTTTTATAACCTTTTTTGCATCGCCATGGATTGGAACAATGTTTTTTACCTTGTTTATCCTTATGTTTTCCTTAAGGTATTTTATTGCTGTTTCATTTATGTCTATTGCAAAAACCTTTTTTGGGGACTTGTGTTTCATGATCATAACAGCAAACCCTCCGACACCAGTAAACATATCTATAACTGTTTCATTCTTTTCTACCTGCTCAGCAATCCTGTAATGTTCGGATGCAAGACGCGGGGAAAAATATACCTTTGAAACATCTACTTTCAGTTTTATGTTGTACTCTTTATGTATTGTTTCTGTCTTTTTTTCACCGGCAACAACCTCCAAATTTCTGATCCGGTATTCATTTTTCACACCCCTGTCGACACACACGGTTCTTAGGTTTCTCTGTGTTTTTAACATGGCGTCACCAACTGCTTTTTTATATGACATCACTTCGTCCATGATTTTAATAATAGCAATATCACCAACAATATCAAATGATGTTGGCAAAAATTTCCTTAAATCCTCAGGAATCTCTACTATTTTTTTGTAATCTCCTCCCTCAAGTTCTATATCGTCAAAATCCTTCTCCATGATTTCAAATCCTAAATTTACCTTTGTTAAAATTGGTATGTAAAGAAAATCATTTTTTTTAATCAATAATTTTTTATTTAACACACCCATCTCAGAAAGTTTTTTTCTTATTATTTCACCCTGTTTTTTTTCTACTTTGATACATAGAGATTTCATAATATATCATGGAAATAAGCATAGTTAAATATTGGCAAACCTATCTTATGTAGATGTTAGTGTTTGTTGGTCTTGGACTGTTTGATGAAAAAGATATTACATTGAAAGGACTTGATGAAATAAAAAAAGCAGATATTGTTTTTGCAGAGTTTTACACCGCTAAACTTACGGGTAGTTCCAAGGAAAAACTTGGAGAGTCGTTCGGGAAGGAAATAAAAATACTGAGTAGGGAAGAGGTTGAGGATGGAAGAATCATATTGAATGAAGCGAAAAACAAGAATGTTGTGTTTCTAACACCTGGAGACCCTATGACTGCAACAACACATGTTGCATTAAGAATCCAGGCAAAAGAAATGGGTATAAAAACAAAAATTGTTCATGGTGTTTCTATCATCTCTGCCGCACCAGGTCTGCTTGGCCTGCAGCATTATAAGTTCGGCAGAATAACAACGATACCTTTTCCAGAAAAGGATTATCTTCCTGAAAGCCCGTATGATATTATCAAGGAAAACAAAAGTCATGGGCTTCATACACTAATACTTCTTGATATTAAGAAGAACAGGCTAATGACTGCAAATGAGGGCATGAAATTGTTAATAGGAATTGAGGAAAAAAGAAAGGAAAAGATTGTTACACTAGATACACTGATATGTATTGTTGCACGCGCAGGTTCTGGTGATTGCTTAATCTCAGCAGATTATATAAAGAATCTTTTAAACAGGGATTTTGGAGAACCTATGCATTCATTGATAATACCAGGAAATCTGCATTTTATGGAAGCTGAGGCGCTGGTTAAACTGGCAAATGCCCCTAAAAATATAACAAAAAGACTCGATTAACCAAAAAGGTTAACTTTATATATTTTATAAGCATACAAACTTAACAAATATAACGTTGTACCTTAACTCAACTGAATAAACAGATTAAATTAGTCAATGAATATTATTTTGCATATTCGATAGACTTACAAACTTAACAAAAGTAATGCCGGGGGTTAACTAAACTGGATAAGTGTGGGTATCTCCAATGAATTAGCACACAACCATTACTTTGACAATTTCATAAACCTACAGACTTAACAAAACTAAGTCACATACTTAACAATCATCTCTTCTTTATTTTTCCTCTGGAGCCAACATGTATTTCTGCACCATTATCCGGTTTTGTGTATCCATCTCTTATCCCCATGTTGTCGCCTATCTCAAATTTTGCAGTTTCTTTAGCCTGCTCATCCCATAAAACAATTCTTGCTGATCCAGTTTTATCATGAATCGTAATGTTTGACACAAAACCTGTTGAACCGTTTTTCCTTATGAATGATCTTGGTCCGTCCTTGCGGATTATTGTGCCAATGACATTTACATTCATCCCTAATTTAATGTCTGAAAGATTTGTGAAATTGACCTTCACTACCTTCCTGGATGTTCCTTCTGGATTGGAAATTACTGCTCCCCATCTTCCAACATTTATTTCAAATCTGCCTTCCCTTTCCTTAACATATCCATTAACAACCTTCAAAACCGTGTTGTCTTTTATAATTCCTTTTTCAACAAGTTCAACATCCTTGTTCCATAACACCAGTCTGCAATCACCGGTTTCATCCCTGAGTTCAAGGTTCACGACCTTTCCTTTTCTCCCATTTTTTTCAAAAACCCTTGGCTCAAAAATTTTTGTTACGACCGCATAAACTGTTGCGTCCTCAGCATCCTTTAATTCATTGATTGTCAAAACATGTTCAACGTTCCTTCCCAGTTCATCCACAATAAGAAAAGCAATAGCATCCTCATCCAACAGTTGATTATATTCACCAAATCGTTTTTTGATTTCTTTTTCAAAGTTTTCATAAGAAATTAAATCCTTTACAAGTTCATAGTAGTCTGTTTTTGTTTTTTGCATGAAGAGGTATTGTTTTATGATTACTTTTTACTTTTGCTTCAATTTTACGAGAAAACTTTTCCAAAGAAAAATTTTTGAGTGTACGCGACGGAAAAATGCAAAGCACTAATGGAAAGTTATACTTTCCATACAATGAAAAATCATAAGCAGTTGCAGAAAATGGTGTTTCTGGTATGAAAAGGGGGGAGTAATATACTTAATGGGCTGTTTTTATCTTCAATTGCACGTAAAATATATATACACCTGAAGACCATACCATAAGGTGTCCATGCAATATCGTGGTCGTTACCGAAAAGGAGTTGATATGATATGGTCCGTGTAGTTATCTATGGTAGGGTGTCCACAAAGACCCAGGAAAAGGAAGATACAATCGAAACACAGATAGATAAGCTAACATCATTAATACTGCAGACTAAAGAGCACGAAATAATTAAGATAGTCAAAGATGAAGATGTGTCCGGTGAAACCGAGCCTGAGCAGCGAAAACATTTCCCTGAGATTCTTAAAATGGTGGAGAATAAAGAATTTGATGAACTCTGGGTTGTTTCAAGAGACAGGTTGGCCAGGGATGTAGACATAGCAGGATACATCAGAACACTGCTAAAGAGACAGGGCATTAAAGTAGTGGCTCTGGATGACAGCGATGAAAAAACCTTTGACAGATTCAAGGATGTACTGGGTGAAATGGAACTTGACAAATACAGGCAGAAAAGAATGGATGGAATAAACCGCGCCATTAGGGAAGGGAGAACATTGCAGAGACCCCCGTTTGGTTATAAATCGGAAAACAGGAAAATGGTGATTGATGAAAAGTACAGGGGCCTGATAAGGGATATGTTCAAAGACTTTGAAGACCC
>JAUWIS010000068.1 GCA_030605245.1 Methanobacteriota archaeon
CAGAAAATCCCGATTCTAGTTGGGGGGCTGCTCCTTTTTATCTTTGGCTTAGGACATGGTATTCCTGTTATTCCGCTCTCTGTAGCTTCTACAAGTGCTAAAGCAGAGCTGGGCAAAAAATATGTTTCAGTTGGGAAATGGACTACTAAAATATTTGGTGTAATCATAATAGTAATCGGGGTGCTTATGGCACTGCGCTACTATGGTATAATTCTATGGTGAGGAAATGGCTGAGAAAAAAGCGCTTGGTACATTTGAAAAATATCTATCTCTCTGGGTTATACTATGCATAATGCCTGGCATACTTTTAGGTAAACCTTTCCGAGTTTTTTTGCCTCCTAACAGGGTTTCTGCTGAGCCGTCTAATTAGTTCAAACTTATTAGACACTCCACCTTTAGGCTTTTCTCCAGCTTTGAAGCGGTTTTATACTGATTTATACTGGATTTATAACGGATTTGAACTGAACGAAAAGAAAAAAGAAAAGGAAAACAACATGGTTTTTAGAGCAGACAGTAGAAGAATTCTTTCGCTGTTTTTAGAGGGTATATTTAAATAATATATACTGTGTTATCAGTTTTGGTGAAAAAAATGGAGTTACCGAAAAAGGTTCAGGACCAGTTAGCCCAGTTTCAGCAGGTGCAGCAGCAGACACAAATTATTGCAACCCAGAAGCAGAACATCGAGCTTCAAATATCAGAGATTGAGTCTGCACTTGATGCTCTGGAAAAGGTTAAGGAAGGGGATGCGATATACAGAAGCATAGGCAGTCTTCTGATAAAGGCGGAAAACAAGGAAACCGTTGTTAAAGAGTTGAAGGAGCAGAAGGAAACGTCAAACATACGGGTGAAAACACTTCAGAAGCAGGTTGACAGAATGAAAGAAAAACTCAATGAGCTTCAGAAGGAGATTGCTGATGCTGTGAACCTGGTAAAAGGAAAAGGTGTTTCCTCATAAATATGCATGTGTTTATGAGCGTGATACGAAAAATTTTGTTGTTGACACATTCAGTGTAGAGAAAAGATAATTATCCCGTTGTCCTATTTGTTTTTATGCAAAAAACGGGTACAGCAACACTTCCGCTGCATTATGGTAGTGCGCCGAAATGGCTTTATAACAGGATGGTGAAACTCGTAGAAGGTATTAGTGGAATAATCATTGATGAATACGGGGCTAATGGTTTTTTGAAAAGAATCTCTGATCCTTTCTGGTTTCAGTCATTCTCCTGCGTTCTCGGTTTTGACTGGCATTCATCAGGGACAACAACAGTAACATGCGCTGCGTTGAAACAGGCACTGCGTCCGGAACTTGGTGTTCTAGTTGCTGGTGGAAAAGGCAAGGCATCAAGGAAATCATTGTCAGACATTGAAAAATATTCTAAAATCTTTGATTTGGAACCTGAGAAATTCATGTATCTTAGCAGGATGACTGCAAAAATTGATAACACTGCAGTGCAGGACGCTCATCAACTGTACCATCATTCCTTCTTTCTAACCAGAAATGGGGAGTGGGCTGTTGTTCAGCAGGGGATGAATCCTATGCAAAGAACAGCAAGAAGGTATCACTGGTTTTCAGAAAACATTTCTAATCTAGTTGTTGAACCTCATACCTCAATCCTTGGCGAAACAAAAATAAAAAATGTTTTAAACATGACAGCAAAAAAAAGTGAGGAAACAAGAAAAATATCTGTTGATCTTGCCAAGGAAAAGCCAAAAAAGATAAAAAACATGATTAACTCTGTAAGAAAACCGTTTCAGAAAGGGCTTGAAGAATATGTTCATGTTGATGTCAAAAAAATAGAAACATTGAATATGCCTAAAAGAATTAACTGGGAAACAATGAAAAAGGTTTACGATTTCCAGCCAAGAAACTATGAGGAATTCCTAAGCATCAAAGGTGTCGGTCCTTCTACTGTGAGGGCTCTTGCATTGATCTCTGATTTAATATACGGGAAAAAACCATCCTGGAATGACCCTGTGAAATACTCTTTTACTGTCGGTGGAAAGGACGGTGTTCCTTATCCTGTTAACAGAAAGGTTATGGATAAATCAATAGAAATACTGAGGCAGGGTATAGAGGAATCAAAAATTGGTAGGAATGAAAAAATTGATGCTTTAAAAAGACTGAGGAGAATTGTTCCGGTGTGAATATGAAAGAGATAACAATGTTCGTTGAAAATCTGGAGAACTATTCTGAATGGCTTATGCTTGAATACAAACACTCTGCCTTATTATGGGAAAACATAGTTTTCACAAATGTAAAAGATAAGCAAATGAAAAATTTTTTGTCAGAATTAGGAGATGTTAATCATGAAAGTATAACTCAAATGAATAATAAAAAATTAATTGTTCTTGACCCTAAAGCAGAAAAACAACTATCAAGTTCTGATTTTAATAATGCTGACGGAATTGTTGTTGGCGGAATACTCGGGTATGACAAGCCGAAAGGGAGAACAAAAAAACTCATAACAGACAAATCAGATAAAAAAACAGCAGGCATCAGAAATCTTGGGAAAAGGCAGATGCCCATAGATATCGCTGTATTTGTTGCAAAAATGATATACATGGGAGAAAAGATTGAGAATGTTGAATTAACTGATCAGCTTGAGATAAAGTTTGATGATGAATACTCAGTTGTCCTGCCATATGCTTATCCTGTTGTTAATAACAAAGTTCTTGTCACACCAGGTCTGGTTGAGTATCTGAGACACAAAGACTAAAAGCATTGAAACCCATGCTTTCAACATGACAGGCAACAAAGAACTGGTGAAAGAAATATCCGACCTGAAAAAAGAAATAAGAGAGTTAAAGGATGTTGTGAATATGCTTGTTGAAATGGTAATGAACACGGAGAATGATGAGATAGAGTCAGGACCTGTTCTGGATGCAATGAGCAGAGAGAATTATTTCTCAATGTATCATTAATACGATGTTTTTTTAACCTGTTAACATATGTATCCCTGATGGATACTGAAGAACAAATAAAAGAAATTGAGGATGAGATTAAAAACACAAAATACAACAAGGCAACGCAGCATCATATCGGCAGGTTAAAGGCGAAACTCGCCAGGTTAAAAGAGCAGAGTGAAAAAAAATCAGGTGGTAAAGGAAAAACTTTTGCAATAAAAAAATCAGGGAATGCAACTGTAGGCTTGATTGGTTTCCCATCTGTTGGAAAAAGCACCCTGCTGAATAAAATCACGGATGCACATTCCCAGATTGGCGAATACGATTTCACAACACTTGATATTGTTCCTGGTATAATGAAATATAAAGGTGCAAACATACAAATTCTTGACATGCCAGGCATGATAAAGGATGCATCCAAAGGAAAGGGAAGGGGAAAGGAAATTATTTCTGTTATAAGAACTGTGGATTTAATTATTATGATGGTTGATGTTTTCCATCCAGAGCAGTTAAATATTCTCCTTAGAGAACTTCATGATGCAGGCATAAGACTAAATTCTAAATCTCCTGATATTGTTATCAGAAAAAAGGAAAGGGATGGAATCAGGGTTAATTCTACTCTGAAGCTGACAAAACTTGATGAAAAAATGATAAAGAACATTTTGAATGAGTACGGATGCATCAATGCAAACATTGTTATCAGAGAAAACATAAATGAGGACAGATTGATTGATTTTTTATCAAAAAACAGGGCTTACATACATGGTTTTGTTGTTTTGAACAAAATTGATTTAGCAGACAAGGGTGTTATTAAAAAATGTTCTGAGAAACTTAAAACAGAGAATATCCCAATCTCTGCTGATAAAGGCGTTAATCTTGATATGCTTAAAGAAAAAATATACAAAAAATTAGATTTTATTAGAATATACATGAGGCATGATGGGAAAACAGACTATGATGAACCCATGATTGTGAAAAAAAACTCAAATGTTGGAATGGTATGCAATAGCATTCACAGGGATTTCAGGAAAAAATTCAGATATGCATACATCTGGGGGAAAAGTGCATTATATCCTGGCCAGATGGTCGGCTTAAATCATGTTTTAAAGGATGAAGATGTTCTGACACTCGTGCTTGAAAGATAGGATATATTCTGTATCTACTCAATAGACTTGGTTTATCACCCATACACCCGCAATTGTTAGAATCATACCTGTTATAAACATCATTAACGCCTTTTTTCTTCTGTCTTCTGTTACATCTTCCAGTTCTTTGAAAACACCTATTCCCCAGAGTGCGCTCACAATAGTCATAACCCCCATCACTATGGGTACGGCAATAGATACACCAATTTTCTGCATAGCATAAAGACTTAACACGTTTCCCATGCCCCAGAGGAGTCCTCCTGAAACGCCTAAGGTGTGCCACCTTTTCCTAACATTGAACCAGTATTTCACCTTTCCTTTTTTCAGTAAAATAATAACTGCTCCAAAACTTCCACCTAACGCAAGAGACAACGCTGATGCATTTACATGTAGCCCCTGAATATTGATTGAATACATAACCATTATGTTGAATGAGCCGAAGAAAAGTGAGGAAAGAAACGCATAAATCAAGCCTGTTTTTGATTTCATTTTTTCTTTTTTTGATGTTGTCAGTGTAATCAACGCGCATCCGCCCATTATAATGAGAACACCTGCAAAGGCTGTAAATATTACACCTACTGCAACCCTCATTTCACCAAGAAACAATATTGCGCCAACAAATGATATTATAGATACAAGGTTGATGATTGTGAATGATCTTGCCATCCCAATCCTTGAGACAGCGGAAATCAGAAATATGTTTCCGAAAACCCACACAACCCCTGCAAGAAAACTGAGAGCAGTTGGAGCAAAAGGAAAACACATTTTTCCCTGGAATGATATTATTGCAAACCATATCACTGCATTCAGCAGTATGCCAAAAACCATTGAGGCATTATATCCTAAGTCATCAAAGTTTTTGCAGAATTTTCTTGGAACAAACTGTGAGCCAAAAAACAGTGCAGAGAAAAGGATTAATGCCAATGGTATTGCTGATTCCATAAACTGTTATGCACCCTTTTAGATAAAAACATATTTATACCCAACATTCTATTATCCTTTTGGTTGACGGCCATAGCAGCAGGGTTCACCCGGTCTCATCCCGAACCCGGAAGTTAAGCCTGCTCACGTTCCTATCTGTACTGCGGTGCGCGAGCCCGCGGGAACACAGGATCGCTGTCAACCACCCCTTTTCTTTTTCTAAAGAAAAAGAAAAGCCTTGACGGAAAAGAA
>JAUWIS010000163.1 GCA_030605245.1 Methanobacteriota archaeon
AACTATGATAGTATAGGAACAGGAGAGTACGGTTCCCTTTTTCAAGTTCTTTTATTTTTTTGTAAGGATTGTCTTTCTCGCTCCATGCTTCTTATTTGTGGTTCAGAAACAAATAAAACATAAAAAACATTAAAATCCTTTAAAACCATTCCTTTTATGTGAAATTTATAGAACATTGCCTGGATCTGGAAGAAAATGTATCTGTTGTTTATGTGATTACTGATTCCAGCAGGATTGTGGACCAATTAAGAAAAAAGGATACACCCATTATTGTTGCCACAGCAAACAAAAGATTGTATAATGAACTACAAAGAAAAGGTGTTCCGGCAAGAAAACTGGGTTATCCATTAAGATACATAGATATTTTGACTGAGGCAAAAAACCAGATATTGGGGGCTTATGCTGAAGGAATGATAAAATCATCTGATTCCGTGCTTTGTGTTATAGCAAACAAAATGAATGCTATCATAATGTTTAACCCCGGGGATGTTGGTATTACACAGTTGAAAAAGGAGATGAAAGGGAGGATAAAAATCGCAGTAGCAGAGGCGGTACTTGGTCTTGCATTTGAGATAATGAAAGAAGGAAGGGAAGGGAAAAGGATTGGAACATTGTTCATTATTAGTGATTCTGAAAAAGTGATGGAAAACTCCAGGCAGGTTATTATTAATCCTTTTAGTGGTCATGATGAAGAAAGCAGAAATATCTTGGACAGGGGGAACTGGGAGACAGTCAAGGAATTTGCCCTTTTAGATGGAGGGTTTGTTTTAAGAAGAGACGGTGTTTTGTTATCCGCAGGCAGATACATGAACATAGACTGGGGAATAAGCTTGCAGAGCGGTCTTGGAGGCAGGCATCTTGCGGCTGCATCAATAACAATGAAAACAAAAGCTATAGCGTTTGTTGTTTCATCATCAGGTATCCTCAGGATATTTAAAAATGGTAGAATCATATTTAAAATGGGGGGATAAAACAAAAATAGAAACATTTAATATTTAAAACAACTTTTCAGATTTGAAAATATGAGGAAAAATTCCTCACAATTTTTGTAATTCAGGGAGAGGAACAAAATGGGAAGAAACATAGAAATAGAAAAAATAAACTATACGCCAATAGAAAAACAGGATGCTGAACTTGTGGAGAGAAAAGGAATCGGTCATCCTGATTCTGTAGCAGATGGACTTGCTGAAACAATGAGCAGGACACTGTGCAGGTATTATCTACAGAATTATGGGAGAATACTTCATCATAACACAGACGAATGCCAGATAGTTGGAGGAGAGTCAGCACCAAAATTTGGGGGTGGTGTTGTTCTCGCACCAGCGCAGATAATACTTGTTGGGAGAGCGGTGACAGAGGTAAATGGTGAACGACTGCCAATCAGGTCCATTGCAATAAAGGCCGCAAAAAAATATTTGAAAAAAAATTTTATGTATCTGGATGCGGACACGGATGTTACATTTGACTGTAAAATCGGTAAGGGTTCAGTTGATCTTAGAGGATTGTATGAGTCAAAAAAATTTCTTGCGAATGACACATCGTTTGGTATAGGATATGCACCGTTCTCAGAAACAGAAAGTATAGTTTTGAAAACAGCAAAAATGATTAATGGTTCTCTGAAAAAGAAACTTAAGGGCGTAGGTGAGGACATAAAGGTTATGGCAGGAAGGAAAAAGAATAGGATAGACCTCACAATTGCTACTGCTATGGTAGGTTCAGAAATACCTGATGCTGACCATTATATTTCTGTTAAAGAGGAATTAAAAGACAGGATTCTTGATAATGCATTGAAATATACAGATAGGGATGTTAATGTTTATGTGAACACAGGTGATGATATAAAAAAGAAGATTTATTATCTCACTGTCACAGGTCTTTCAATGGAGAATGGTGATGACGGCTCTGTCGGAAGGGGAAACAGGGCGAATGGGCTGATTACACCAAACAGGCCTATGAGCATGGAAGCATCCGCAGGAAAAAATCCTGTAACCCATGTTGGGAAAATATACAACATTCTTGCATTCGGGATTGCGAATGAGATTGTAAAACTTAGTGATGATATAGAAGAGGCGCAGGTGAGACTCCTGTCGCAGATAGGTAAACCGATAGACAAACCAGCGCTTGCATCCGTGCAGCTGATTATGGATGGAAACATGAACAGGGTGAAAGATGATGTTTACTCTGTTGTTAATGAAAACCTTGAGAATATCACGGATGTGACAAGAGACATTGTGAATGGTAAAGTAAATGTGTTTTAAATGAAAGGAGCTGCAGCAAGATTCACAGATCTGCATGTATGGAAGACAGTATATAATATAGAAGGAAACAAAATTATCAGCAGAAAAAATCTGTCAAAAAAGGTTGGTGTTGGTGAAGGAAGCATAAGGACAATACTAACCCAACTGAAAAAAAAGAACCTTGTTAAAACAACCCAGATTGGTGTTTCCCTGACAGAAAAAGGGAAAAGATTTTTGGATAAACACAAAATAAAAATTGCGCGAATAGATGCAAAAGATATTGCCGTGGGAAAATACACTGTTGCAGCATTTATAAAAAATAAAGCATATAAAATCAGGTATGGAATTGAGCAGAGGGATGAGGCAATAAAAAATGGTGCAACCGGTGCAACAACAATAATATACAGGGGTGGAAAACTTTCTGCACCAGGAATAAGCAGTAATATTGCAAAAAAATTTCCAGATATTGCAGAACAGATATTTTCAAATTTTGAAATTGAAAACAAGGATCACAAGATTAAATTATTTAATCTTAA
>JAUWIS010000106.1 GCA_030605245.1 Methanobacteriota archaeon
AAAAGTTAACGATTGAAAAAGCAGTCAATAGATGCAACATTTTTTCCTAACCCCTAACTCCTGCCCCCATTCACTTTGGCAACAGCATTCTCCAAAACATCAAGTCCTTCATCAAGCTGCTCATCAGTGATAACAAGTGGCAGAAGCATTCTTATAACATTGTGATTAATGCCCGCGCCTGCTACCAAAAGACCATGACTCAGGCATTCCTTGACAATCCTGGAGGTTTCTTCTGATGCCGGTGCCCTTGTTTCCCTGTTTTTCACAAATTCCATAGCCATCATTGCGCCTATCCCTCTTACATCACCAATTATTTCATGTTTATCCCTCATTTTCAGGAAGCGCTTCCTGATTTTTTCCCCAAGATATTTTGCCCTTTCAAGAAGTTTCTCATCCTGAATGATGTTCAGAACCTCTATCCCTGCCCTGCAGGCAACAGGGTTGCCGACATATGTACCACCAATGGAGTTGTTTGGAAGACTGTCTATGATTTCTTTTTTTGCAATCACAGCAGAAAGAGGAAGACCGGCAGCAATTGATTTACCAGCACAGATAATGTCAGGTTCTATACCCCAGTTTTCTATGGCAAACATTTTCCCTGTTCTACCCATACCTGATTGAATCTCATCAGCAACAAAAAGAATGTTGTATTTTTCTGAGATTCTTTTCAGCTCCTCAAGAAAACCATCTGATGGCACCCTGAAACCACCTTCACCCTGGATTGGCTCTATAACAAATGCCGCAATTTCTTTTGGATCTATATAACTGAGAAGCTTTGATTCAAAATCCTCAATTTTTATAGATGGATGATAATCTGTTGGATAAGGCACTCTGTAAATCCCTGGTGCGAAAGGGCCAAAATTGCATTTATAGGGTATGGCCTGATGGGTCATAGTCATTGTCAGAAGTGTCCTGCCATGGAATGCTCCTTCGAAAACAACAACTGCTTTTCTTTTTGTGTATCCTCGCGCTATTTTCACAGCATTTTCTACTGCCTCAGCACCACAGTTAAAAAAAGCAACCTTCTTCTCACTTTTTCCAGGAGCAAAAATTGAGAGTCTTGATGCAAGTTGGACAAAAGGCTCATATGGAACAGCAGTGAAATCTGTATGCAGATATTTCTCAGCCTGATCCTTAACTGCATTAACAATTCTTGGATGCGCATGTCCAACTATCAGGCATCCCCATCCACCTGTGAAATCAATAAATGTGTTGCCGTCAACATCCTTAATCAATGCGCCTTTCCCTGAATCAATATAGCAGGGGGATAAAGAACCCAAAATAGATGGAACATACTTAGACCTTTTTTCATCTATTTTTTTTGATTTTGGACCTGGCATTGATGTTTTTATTGAGATAAATTTGTTCATGCAGGATGGTATAGGGTTTTGAAATGAAATAGTTTAGGGTCAATTATTTTATATATAAATACAGCAATACCCTGCTAATGAGCAGGATAGGCATAAGAAGAGAGGATAAAAGCGTGTGGGAAAGAAGAACTCCGATTGTCCCTGAGCATGTTAAAGAACTCAGGGAAAAAAATATTGAGTTTTTTGTTCAGCCATCAGAAATAAGGGCATTCAAGGATGAAGAATATGCAGGAGCTGGTGCAAAGATTCAGGAAGATCTCAACGCTTGTGATGTGATTTTTGCAGTAAAAGAAATTTCAACAGATTTTTTTGAGTCAAATAAAACATACGCTTTTTTTTCACACACCATAAAAGGACAGTCACATAATATGCCTATGCTGAAGAAGATAATGGAGCTTGGATGCCAGTTAATAGATTATGAAAAAATTGTGGATGAAAAAAACAGGAGGTTAATATTTTTTGGGAGATATGCAGGTCTTGCAGGGATGATTGACAGCCTTTGGACATTTGGTCAAAGAATGGAGTGGAAAGAGATAGATACTCCTTTTAGAAAAATAAAACAAGCGCTCAGATATAAAAGCCTTGAAGAAGCAAAAGAAGAGATAAAGAAAGTTGGAGAGGAAATTAAGAATGATGGGCTTTCAGATCGTATTGTGCCATTAGTTGTTGGTTTTGCTGGATATGGCAATGTGTCAAAAGGTGCTCAAGAAATACTTGACTGCTTGCCAGTAAAAGAAATTTCTCCAAAAGAACTTGAGGTGATTTATGAAAAACCATCAAACAAGGTTGTATATAAAGTGGTTTTCAAAGAAAAAGACATAGTTGAACCAATTTTTGCAGAAAAAGAATTTGATCTGCAAGATTACTACAACAACCCTGGAATGTATCGTTCAATTTTTCAAAGATATGTTCCACGACTTTCAATTCTTATGAATTGCATTTATTGGGATAAAAGATATCCCAGATTGATAACAAAAGAGTTTTTGGAAGAAAATTTTACAGGTCAGATACACCTTCAAGTAGTGGGTGATGTTGGTATTGATGTAAATGGCGCAATAGAATTTACTGAAAAAGCAACAAATCCTGGAAATCCTGTATTCATTTACAATCCAATACGAGACGATACAATTGATGGTTTTGAGGGGAATGGCGTTGCCGTTCTTGCAGTAGATACACTTCCATGCGAGCTGCCACGGGAGTCATCTAAGGCATTTGGTAACTTGCTAATGCCTTTTGTAGAAGCAATTGTAAAAGCTGATTATACAGTCCCGTTCGAAAAGTTGGATTTGCAATCTGAAATAAAAAAAGCAGTAATTCTTTATCACGGAAAACTGACTCTAGACTATGAATACATAAACAAATTTTTATAATGCTTTTTTATTTCCACCCTTGAAATTTTAGGGGTGAAAACAGATATGGCAAAAAAAGTACTGATTCTTGGAGCAGGGATGGTCTCTAGACCAATGGTAAAATATCTTTTTGACAAAACTGATTACCAAATAACAATGGCAAGCCGGACTGTCAGTAAAGCAGAGAAAATTATTAATGGTAATCCAAAAGGTACTGCAATTGAACTTAACGTAAAAGATGATGAACTGCTAGAAAAACTTGTTTCTGAGTGTGATCTTGCTGTCAGTTTGCTCCCGTATGTATATCATCCAAAGGTTGCAGAGTTATGTATCAAACATAAAAAACAGATGGTTACCACATCCTATGTTTCTGATGCAATGAAGACATTGGACGAAAAGGCAAAGGATGCAGGAATCCTTCTTCTAAACGAATGTGGCCTTGACCCAGGTATTGATCACATGAGTGCTATGAGGGTTATCCACAATGTTGAGAAAAAAGGAGGGAAAGTCATAAGCTTCAAATCTTCAACAGGCGCTCTTCCATCACACGAAGCAAATACAAATCCATTTGGTTACAAGTTTTCATGGGCGCCTCGTGGGGTGCTTCTTGCATCAAAAAATTCTTCCAAATGGTTACAAGATGGAAAAGAGGTATCTTATTCTGGTGAGCAACTTTTTGAGAACTACTATATACAAGACGTTTCTGGCATTGGTTCATTTGAAAATTATCCAAATAGAAATAGTGTTCCGTATAAGGATATTTATGGCCTTAAAGATGCGCAAACTGTTTATCGTGGGACGTTTAGGATGACTGGCTGGTGTGAAACAATGAGGGAAATTGTTGCACTTGGTTGGTTAAATGATGAACCTATTAAGGATTTTTCCGGTGAAACCTATGAGGATATGACAAGGTATCTTGTTGATGCAGGATCAAACGATGATATTGTTAAAGCAACTGCAAAATATCTTGGTCTTGAAACCTATTCAACCGTTATAAAACGTCTTGGATGGTTAGGATTATTCAGTGACAAAATACTTCCTAAAGATAAAGACAACCCTCTTGATTACATGAACGTACTTACACTGGAGAAAATGTCACTTTTGGAAGATGAAAGAGACATGATTGTAATGCATCACGAATTTATTGCAAAGTATCCTGACAAAAAAGAATACATTACATCAACTCTAGTCGACTATGGC
This sequence comes from Methanobacteriota archaeon, assembly GCA_030605245.1. Taxonomy (GTDB): domain Archaea; phylum Thermoplasmatota; class JASEFT01; order JASEFT01; family JAUWIS01; genus JAUWIS01. The sequence goes on from JAUWIS010000106.1 coordinate 3,920, forward strand.
ATACCAAACGATGATTCATCAGTTGCACGAACAGTATCAATTCCTGCAGCAATTGCAACGAAGATGATACTTGAAGGTAAAATCAACATAACTGGCGTTCACATCCCAGTAATTCCTGAGATTTATAATCCAATTTTAGACGAAT
>JAUWIS010000157.1 GCA_030605245.1 Methanobacteriota archaeon
CCCGGAATGCATTGTAGATGGTTTTGATTATCTTTTTATTCCATCTGTCATAAACACGGATGATGCAGCATGGATTGTTGGCAAACATAAGGAATGGATTCAGGAATATCAAATTGATTGGGACAAGATTGTTCCTGAAGCATACATTGTTCTAAACCCTGAATCAGATGTGGGGAGAACAACAAAGGCAAAAACAGAAATAGATGAAAAGGAGATAATTTCGTATGCTGTTTGCGCTGAAAAATTCTTTAAATTTCCGATAATTTATATAGAGTACTCCGGGAGATATGGTAATCCAGAAATAGTTAAATCCGTTAGTAAAAATCTTGAATCAAGCATGCTTTTTTATGGTGGTGGGATAAACTCGGAGGAAAAAGCGTCTGAGATGCTAAAATATGCAGATGTAGTTGTTGTTGGAAACATTTTTTATGAAGATTTAGAGAAAGGGCTTAAAACTGTTATCAGGTGAAAAAGTTGAGAGAAATAGAAAAAACATCAAGGTTGATGAGATTTGATTTCTCCTCACCAAAACCCTATAAAACATGTGTTTTGATTATTGTTTTCTCCATATTTTTTGGTTTAATAATTTTTCAAGGAAAAAGCATGTTGATGATAATAGGATATTCCATACTCATCTTTATATTGCCAGCAATTTTTTCAGGAATTGTCTCAAAACCCCTGAGTGAGTCGCTTGGCGGGGTGTTTTATCTTAGAAGATCCATGCTTTTATCATTTCTCTGCCTTCTTATAGTTGGCTTTATATCTGTTATAGGTTTTCTTTTTAACAGACTTTCAATATCAGTAGTATTTGGTTACTCCTCTATTATATGGCTCAGGCATCTTGCCCTGGTTGGAACATCAAACCCAAACCATATCAAATCATTTCCAGGTTCAGTTTTACAAACAGTTTTAGGATTTGCATTTTCTTTGTTTATATTCCCATCAAAACCTTTTCTCTGGATTGCATTCACGATAATATTTTTCTTTTCCGCAGCAACAGTTGTTGAGATAGCAAAAACGCCTGTAAAAAAAAGTTTTGGAGAAAATGCTTTAGTGCTACTGAAACAGGCGCTTGGGCATCTCACAAACGGTTCACTTGAACTTGAGTCTTTTTTTGAAAAAAATGGGGAGGAAAAAAACATAGATGTTGGGGTCATCTCATTCAAAAAGAATGAAAGGATAAAAGCATCTGTTGTTGTTCCAGGGATCCATCCCGGACCTTTTGGAAGTCTCGGAGGAAGTGATTTACCAGAAAAAATTTCCAGGAATTTTGATTACCCTGTTTTTGTTTTTCATTCTGCTTCAACCCATGATGAGAATCCTGTAAACTCAGATGAGGTTGCAAAGATTGCCGATGCTGTTAAATCCTGTGTTGATGATGCAGAGTATGTTTCAGGTGGAAGCAGGATTGTTAAGAAAGCATCAAAAACTGCTGTTTTCACCCAGTTTTTTGGGAACACCTCTCTTATTGTGCATTCACCTCTGTTTCCAACGGATGATGTTGACCCTGAAACAGGTAAAACAGCTGTATTAGAGGCAGATAATGCGTTTTTTGTTGATGCACACAATAATCTTGAGAAAGGTGCGGATTCTGTTGTTTTTGGTTCCTCGATGTCAAAGGAGATTATTCAACTGTCAAAAAATGCTGTTTCAACAGCAAAAGAAAACAGGATTGATAACATCAGAGTTGGCGTTTCCTCAAAAAGAATAGAATCAGATGATGTAGGGAAACAGGGTGTCCAGGTCATTGTGGTGGAAGCAAACAGCCAGAAAACAGCATATATTCTCTGGGATGGAAACAATATGCTCCCTGATACAAAGAAAAAAATTGAAAAGGATTTAGAGGACATTGTTGATGAATTAATAATTTGTACAACAGACAATCATGCTGTGAATCTTACAATGGATGGCTTCAACCCTGTCGGCTCATCTGTCAAAAACACAGGTATTATCTCAAAAGAAGTTGTTCAGCAGGCTTTGAATAATCTGGAGGATGTAAAAGTGGGTGTATACAGGAAAAAGATAAGAATGATGGTTTCTGGTAAAGGGAGCACAAAAAAACTGACAGATACAGTGAACTCAACAATGTCTATCCTAAAATATGCTATGCCAGCGAGCTTGGGTGGAAGTGTTTTAGCATGCACATTTATTTTATATTTATTCTAAATAATGACAGAGTATCCGATAATCTGTCTAAGCCAAAATTGTATAAACCAAAAACCAGATAGATAAATCTTTATTCCTTAAATTTCATTGCAAACAACACTGTGCCAGCAACAGCAATGATTACCCCGACAATAACCCCGGTTATCTGATAATTCCCAAACAACGGCTCAGGTTTGGATAAAAGATAGTCCCAGCATGCAGATATAATAATGCCTATTAAACCGATAACAAAAACACCCAAGGATATTATCTTCTTCTTTTTTATTTTATCAGACATTTTATCCCTACCAAAAAAATTAAAAAAGAAAAAAAGAGAGAGAAAGATTAGTGCTTCTTTCTCAGCAGTACTAATGCCACGCCTATCGCCGCTATCAATGCAACAATCTCGAAGCCTGGTATTCCTGGGTCAGGCTTCTTGTTCACCGTCATTTCTATCGAATCTGTTGCAGAATTGCCTGCATTGTCTGTTACAGTCAGTGTTACTATGTATGTCTCTGCCGCTGTGTACTCATGTGATGGGGTCGCAGTGGTATAATCTGTTACACCATCATTGTCAACATCCCATTCATACGTGGCTATACCGCTTGTAGCATCAGATGAGCCTGCTCCACTGAACGAAACTGTTTCACCTTTGTATATTGTATACTTGTTTGCCGATGCTATCACTGTTGGCACTGTTGTATCAAGTA
>JAUWIS010000036.1 GCA_030605245.1 Methanobacteriota archaeon
ATAAAATCAGTTTTTTCAGTTATAGACAAACACAAAAATACCACTAAATCCATTACATATCTATGCGGGGCTGTGGGGTAGCTTGGTATCCTTCTACCTTGGGGTGGTAGTAACCCCAGTTCAAATCTGGGCAGCCCCACTAAAGAGTGTGAATAGAAACCCCAGTTCATCTACAAATTTGCGTTAGCAAATTTGTAGAGAAGTGGAAACTTTGTTTCCACTGAAAATCTGGGCAGCCCCATCTTAAAACAGACAAAAAATGAATAATCAAATTATAAAACTTTTTAAAAAATAGGATGTTAAAATTTGTTATTTCATTTTTTCCGCAATTTTTCTTATGATTTCTGTTTTTTTCATTTTTTTGTCAACAAGGACTCTTCCTGTTTTCTTATACCAGTGTCTTGGATATCTTGCTTCCTCTGTTATTGGATTTAGGCCGAGTGATTTTGCTGCTTCCTCAATTTTTTCTATGTTTGGTTTTGTTGCAAGTTTTTTTGGAACCCTTCTAACAGGTCTGGGATTGTTTATGTCAAAATAATCAGGCCATAAAACAATTTTTTTATCCTTTTTTGAAACCATGTTTTCACTTAATTAGAACAGCGTTGATAACACCATCCTGACCAGGTCTTGATGTCACCTTTGCATTCCCAACCTCTGTTTTTATTACCGCGCCCTTTGTAATCACATTCCTTCGGACATAATGTGGGTTTGCAGTGTTTTCAATAACAGAGAGGATTTTGGTTTTCTGACTTTTATTTTCTTTAGAATTAAGTATATTTACAGTTCCTGCACGCAGAACCCTGATTTTTCTATTATTTCCCATTGTCCTAAAAGTATGGGTTTTATGCTCACCTAGGGCTGTTTCCCTTTTTTCGCGCCCAATCTCATATTTCCTTTTCTTCCTTGCATAAACCCTTCTGCCACCGGTTTTCTTTCTTTTTGCTTTACCCTGCCATAAAGCCATTTAATTCACCTTAATAAATTTTATAATTTCATTCTTCATTTCCTCATATGCAACAACAGAGTTATAGTCCTTCGCTATATCCCGGCATCTGTCAAGCAGTTTGTCCTGAAATACTGATGGCATAAACACTCTGCCATATTCTGTTTCAACATCCTTTTTTGCTTTCTCAACAATCTGGGTTAATGCATTTATGTTGTATCCATCTGGTAGTTCTTCAACATTCATAGTAATATAAATAGCATAATAGAATAAAAAGCCTTCACCGAAATATTTATAAAGGATAACAAACCTTTTGTTATTATGTTTGGTGAGATGTTTAGTGAAAATCTTGGTTTTAGTATGGGACTGGTAGGCATTGAATTTCTTGTAGGATTAATCCTAGGCTTGCTCGTAAAAAAAGGTCTGAAAATAATAATTATTGTCGCCATTCTAGTTGCTGTCGGCAGCTATTTTGGCGCAGTCGCAGTTAACTGGGACATGGTTGCAGAGGCAGGGGGTACAGCAGTTGCATTAGGCTCAGTTGTTTTCACATTACTACCTCTTGGTGCAGGATTACTTGTTGGTGGAATTGTTGGATTTATAAAAGGATAACTGTGAGAATCACAAAAAGATTAAGCAGCCAGTGGCCAAACATGAAACCAAGAACATTTTTTGTTTTTAAATAGACAAAACCTGTAACTATCCCGGAAACTGTTATAAAAAGTAATGCTCCTTCTACCCCCATTAAATTTTTTAACCAGAACAACTCATATACATGCCCAACCATCCATACTGTTATTTGAGCATACATTCCCCACCATTCTCCAAAACCTTTCATGATCTCCAGCTGAATTATCCTTTTAGAAAAAAAATCAACAGGTGTAACATTCATGATGATAAGGATATTGTATAAAACAAATTCTTCTCCTTTAACATTGAAAACACCAAAAAATTCCGGGTTAAAAAAATAATATACCATAACCCAGAAAAAAAAGAAAAGATAAACAAGTATTCCGTAAACAAACCCCTTATCAATTTTACCTACTTTTAATGGCTTTTTCATTAACATTAAAATTATTACTGGCACAATCATGAATGAAATAAAAACTGCGATTTGATGATGATAAACATAGTTTTTCAGAATAAATTCTAACACAAAAAACAGTATGGACGAGATAATGCATATCAAAGACATATCTCTCAAAACTTTTTTCTGCTCAGTACTCAGATTCATTCTATCCTTCTCTGAAATATCTCCATTGATATAAGCAAGGGTATAACAAGCCATAAAAACAGCGAAAGGAAAGGCGCCCAAGAGGGTATGCCCTCAGGTAAAATGCCTTTTCCACCTACAAGCATACCAAGACTCATGTCATATGCGCCTATCGGTGAGAATAAATCAATCCTGCTCCTGAGCAAATTATATTCAGGGTTTGTCTGGATTGTTTCCATAGGCATACCCATCAGATATGCTATGCTTAATGGTACAAGCGCCCAGAAAAGCGTGAAAAGAAACCATATTCCTATTCCTGATAGTATTGCTGTACCAAGTGTTTTTGAAAGTGCTGAGAAAATCTGCTGTATTGAAATAAATATTCCAAAAAACATTACTGTAAAAAGGATAAAACCAATGATCACCTTTACTGGCGGCGTTCCTAAAATCCATGAAACAGATATTACTGCTCCGATTAAAACAATTATCCCTGGTAAACTCAATGCGGATAAGACACCAAAGAATTTTCCTAACATGATTCCCCTTTTAGAAACAGGTCTGCATAAAAGAAAATCCATGCTATTTTGAAGTTTTTCCTTTACAACCGAGTCAAATGAAAGAGATATGGCTGCTATTGAACCAATAAATGCAATAAAAGAAGATGAAATATAAAGAACAGCATCAGGTCCTTTGGACAACACATCTGATATCTCAGGGTTGACCATCCCTGGTTTTAATGAGAGCACAGCAAAACCATATGAACCACCGATTACCCCTAATGCAAAAACTACTATGAGTATAAGCATCCTGATACTTTTTATGTTTGAGAAAAACTCCCTTTTTGCTATTGCAAAAACAGCTTTAGGATTCATTTTTATCACCCGTGATTTTCAGGAATATCTCCTCCAGACTTGGTTCTGTTTTTCTTATTGATTTAACCTTTACATTATCCTTCACTAGGGTTTCATTAATCAGATATGATACATCCTTTCTGCAAACAACACTAACCCCTGTTTCTGTTTTCTCTACCCCAAGAACACCGGATAGTTTCTTAATGTTTTCTAATATGTTATCATCTATCCCTTCTGCCTCGATGTATACATTCATCCTTGTTTTCATTCCTATCTTTTTACTCAAATTTTCAACAGAATCAAGCCCTGCTATTTTTCCCCTGTTTAGAATGCAAACCCTGTCACATACCTGTTCAACCTCTGATAAAATATGCGATGACAAAAAAATTGTAGTTCCCTTAGCATTCAATGCCTTAATCGTTTCCCGGAATAGATGTATGCCTTTTGGATCAAGTCCTGTTGAAGGCTCATCCAGAATCAAAATCTTAGGATTGTTGATTAATGCAGATGCAAGCGCAAACCTTTTTTTCATACCGTAGGAATATGTTTTTATTTTTTTATCCATGAAATTATTTAATCCAACAGTTTCCAACAATTGTTTTACCCTTCTTTTTCTTTCATTCTTTGGAATGTCATAAAAACTTGCATAAAAATACAGTAAATCTATTCCTTTCATCTCATCATAGAATCCAGGGTTTTCAGGTATTAACCCAATATATTTTTTTGCTTTTATAGACTCATTGGCCATATCATATCCACAGACATATATTTTCCCACTTGTTGGTTTTGAAAGCCCGGAAATCATCCTTATTGTTGTTGTTTTACCAGCGCCATTGGGTCCCAGGAAACCAAAAACTTCACCTTTTTCAACCCTGAAACTGATATTGTCAACAGCAGTAAAACTTTTCCTAAAAGACGTGAAAACCTTTGTTAAGTTTTGCGCCTCTATCACAGATATAATAAGGTGTTTGCCTGTTAAAAATGTTTTTACAAACCGAAAGGATAATCTGTGAATATTTATATATTCTTTATTAAGCTCCCATAGAGGAATTTGTAGAAAATTCCTCTTGGTCGCAAATTACCCTCGTAATTTGCTCCTAACGTGGAATCTCCAATTCCACTAAGTCGCAAATTACCCTCGTAATTTGCTCCTAACGTGGAATCTCCAATTCCACTAAGTCGCAAAGATTCGCTAACGCTCATCTTTGCTCCCGTAGTGTAGTCCGGCCAATCATCGAGGCCTCTCGCAGCCCTTTCTCTTTTCTAAAGAAAAGAGAAATTCATAGGAGTTTCACTCCTATTCTCTACAAATTTGCTATATGCAAATTTGTAGAGCGTCTGGCGGAAAGAGAAAAGAATGGCAGATTGCCTCTTGGGCAATCTGCCTAAGCCAGTTGCATAGCAATTGGCTATTTCTCTTCTTTTCTGCAAGGGGCTTGGAGTGAGTCTCAGACTCGGGTTCAAATCCCGGCGGGAGCATTACCTTATTCTCAACGTTTTTAATCCAGTTTTCTTATCTTTTTCTCTTTTCAGTTTAATTTTGTTCAACCTTAATATTACGATTTCATTCACAACATTCACCGTAGCTTTAAAGAGATGACCACCATGAACCCTCTGTTTTTCATCTGCTAATGTGCAGTGTAGATGAAAAGTCTCTGCTATGCTTCCCTGCATTGAAACAATCTCCATTGGCTTCTCAAATGTTTTTTTGGTATATTTTTTCCCATCAAAATATCCTAACTCAAAATTTTTTAACTGTCCTATCCCAGAGAGTATTATACCTGATTCAATATCACATGATTTAACAATTTTTTCCATTGATTCAAAAAAATCCTCTCCATCATCTAATTTCACAATGACAAGATTTGACTCTGTTTTAAATTGCATAATCAATGAATGAAGATACAGCATTATTTACTTTTTCCATTAGGTTGTCAGACTCAAAGATAATCATTCAAATTTTTCAAAAGTTATTTTCTCAGAGTCTCCATCCTCTTAACCTTTTTTTCAATATAATCCTGTTTTCCTATATCATGCCTGACATATATTTCCCCTGAAATATGCTTTAAACCTTTTTCAGTAATAATTTCTGCTTCTTCAATACTATGGGCAATTCCTACAATACCAAGTGCCCTTGATGTTGTAGTATATATTTTCCCATTTTTCTCATTCACAGAAGCATAAAACAGTTCAGCGCCATTTTTCTCAACATTTTTTTCATCAATCCTTAACTCCCTACCAGACATTGGTTTTATACCATATCCTTTTGGAACAACATACTTGCACACAGTAGATTTTTTCATGAAAGAAACATCTTTTAATTTACCATCAACTATTTTGTTGCATATTTCTACAAAATCGGATTCAAGCAATGGTAAAACATTCATTGCTTCAGGGTCGCCAAACCTCGCGTTGCATTCAATAACTTTAGGACCTTTTTTACCCAGCATGAACTGCCCGTACAGTATTCCTTTATATTCTCTGCCCTCTTTCTTCATTGCATCTGTAATTTTTTGCATAATATCCACAGCAGTCTCATACTCGTTTTTCCTCAGAAAAGGGAGCAACCCGTTTTCCTGCGAATATGAACCCATACCACCGGTGTTAGGTCCTTCGTCATTTTCAAAAGCCCTTTTGTTGTCCTGAACAGCAGGCATGGGAACAATTGTTTTCCCATCACAAAAGCCTTGAAGCGTAAACTCCTCACCAACTATTTTTTCCTCAACAACAACCTTTGGAATTCCCCCTATCCTATTTTCAATGATTTTCTTCACATAATCCAGCGCATCATCGGTATCCTTTAACTGCTCCCCAACAATCTTCACACCCTTGCCACCGGTGAGACCAGCAGGTTTTACAACAACTTCACCTGTTTTTTCAACAAAATTTTTTGCGTCATCTACATTATCAAAAACATTGTATTCAACATTTCCAGGAATACTGTATTTTTTCATTATGTCTCTCATAAAGGATTTTGATGTCTCTATCATGGCAGCATTTTTTTTAGGACCAACAGCAGATACACCATTTTTTTCCAGTTCATCAACAATTCCTTTTTCCAACGGTGCCTCAGGACCAACAACACACAGTTCTATGTTTTTTCTTCCTGCATAATCAACAACCTTCTCAACATATGTTTCCTTCACCAGATGGAAATCCTCACACAGTTTCGCAATACCAGGGTTTTTGTTATGCATGCAGGCAAACAGTTTTATATCGGATTTCTTCAATGCCTTTGCAATAGCATGCTCCCTCGCTCCACCACCAACAAGTAATACATTCATTTTATTACCCCCCTAAAGTTTATACATTTTCCCTGAAAACTTCCACTGCATTTGGAATGAATTTTTTGCTTCCCAAAATTCAGCATCCTCTATTCCCTCAATCATTTCATCAGCTCACTAACCCTAACGAGAGGAATTAATTTCACATTATTCCTTCTCAAGAGTTCGGATGCGCCTTCTTCCCTGTCAACAACAACAATTGCCTTTTCAACAATCCCTTTGTTTTCCCTGATAACATTCACAGCAGTTAGTGTTGATTTTCCTGTTGTTGCAACATCCTCAACAACAACAACCTTTTCATTTTCCTTTAAATCACCTTCTATCTGCTTACCAGTACCATGTATCTTTTTTTCTTTTCTAACAATTACATACGACAAACCTGTTTCAAGTGATAGAGCAACAGCAATGGGTACCGCCCCGAGTTCCATACCCGCGATTTTTTCCTCTGTTATATATTTGCTCATTTCTTCTGCAATTTTTTTTAATATCTCGGGATTTGTGCTTGCCTTTTTTATGTCTATATAGTATTTGCTTTTCTTTCCGGATGTAAGGACGAATGCGCCAAATTTTATTGCCCCGCATTTCCTTAACATTTCCCCTAACATTTTTTCACCATGGAACCTTTTTTTTACCAATCCTGTATCCTGCAATGTTCATTACCCTGTGAAGTAATGGTGATACAACCAATATAATAATTATGTGATAGATGGTAAATGTTTGAAGAAACCAGACGGGTGAGAAGATAATGAGAAACAGAAATGCGCCTGCTATAAAGTCAAGCTGGTCTATAACAGGGAGCTTCCCTCCTCTTTTTACGTTCAGTCTTCTTTTAACAAAACTTTTGTATAAATCACCAAACAATGCACCAAATGTTAAGCAGAAAAGAACAACAAAAAAACCTGGAAAAAAACCAAAATCTGGAAATTCTATAATTTCTGCCGAATATGTCTGAACAACTCCTACGAACATTCCAAAAACAATACCACCCATCAATCCTTTCCATGTTTTCCCATCACCAAAAATCCTTTTTCCATCATAAAATTTTTTTCCAAAATCAACAGGTGTCCCGCCTCCAGCAATTACTGCAAAAGAGTTCGCGGCATAGGCAGGAAGTATAAGCCAGAGTGATTGAAGAATGAGTAATACTATATTGACAAGCATAAAGGATGAATGGGTTAAAAAGGATTTAACATTATCTACATTTCATTTTCTTTATCCCTATCACGAATTCCTCATTTTCTATTTTCCATTCCTTGATGAAGGTTCCTTCTGCCTCACCAAACACTATGTTTTTTGTTCTTGTCTCGTTTTTAATGAATCCTTCCTGTTTTTTAAGCAGGTTTGTGAGTTCAGGGTTTGTGTTTACAGTTGTTTCAATGAAATCCTCAACATTTAAATTGGCTTCTTTTCTCATGTTCTGGATTCTCCGGATGATCTCCCTGGCAAAACCTTCGGATTTTATCTCCTCTGTCATTTCAGTGTCAACATAAACC
>JAUWIS010000177.1 GCA_030605245.1 Methanobacteriota archaeon
ATACCTGCTGCTGCTGGCTTCGTAATCTGCTCGGCCGATTCCTCTTTCTTTTTTACCATAATTTACCACCTTCAGATTTTATTATGTTCAAAAAAATTTTAGTTATCTGCTTGTTCTGATAGGAATGCTGAGCATACTGTAAGATATTAAACGCCATCATGACTCCCCCAATGGTGATGATACTAATATGAATAGGGATATATTAATGTTACGGGGATTTTGCATAGCGGTCGTTCCTGAGTGGAAGGAATGTGTTAGAGAAAACATGCCATCCCCACTTAATATTTTATCCTTCAAAACTATCGTTTCCGCGCCCCCCACCCCCTGATATTTGGAACAGGCGTTTTTTTCTTCCTTAGATATTTCTCCCCGACTGCTTTTTTTTAACCTCCTCCCTGAGCTTTTCAATTCTATCTGTCAAAATATTTACAAGGCTCTCCAACTCGTTTATTTTATATGCCTCCATATTTGGTATCTTTCTCTTCAGTCGCTCAATCATATCTTTTAAAGTATTGACTGTTTTCCGTGTTGCTTCAATTTCCATTTCTAAAACTTCTTTACTCACAGATACCCACATATTTACATGGTTACAAGTATATAATATTTACAGAATATTTGTTGGGATTTTAAACATTTTTATGGTTATAATCATCTTATGTTTTTGGTGAATAATTGCCTTTAACGCCTCTGCATCTAGGACCATGGATAAGAATTAGTAGTGTAATTAGAGGTGAATTTATGGTGCGAAGTCACTGCAGCGGAAATGTCATCCATCATCCCTAACTTCTTCGCATTTTCAATGTATAAATCAACGGCTTCTTTGAGATTTTCAAGAGCCTCTTCGGTGGTGTCGCCACAACTTGCAACACCTAACTCTGGGCATTTGGATACAAACATTGAGCCCTCCTTCCATATTGTTACCGTAAGATTGTATTTCTCCATACGCCTGCGTTGTACCATATACATCCCTCAACTAATATTATAATCCTTCTATGCCTTAATATATCTTTCCACTCATCCTTCCATTATTCTCATTTTCCTCTTAATCAGTTTCTTTTCTTCATCATCAATCAGTTTTTCCTTGTAATCTATTTCGTCCCTTATTTTTTTGCTCTCTTTTTCGCATTCCATCCTTTCTTTTTTTACATTGTTTGCTTTTTCCATAGCATTGAAAAGATTCTTCAAACGGGGTTTCAGAGTCATTAACTCATCCACATGTTTAATCTGGCGCGAAACTTTTTTCATTTCATCATTTGTTAGTTTTTCAAGTGCTTCATAAAAAATCCTGAACTCCTTTTCATCTAAATAGCCCATATTTTCAATTTCTTTAACCCTGAACCTGTCTATTTTAAGACGCCCGATTTTTGGGTTCAGGAACTCTGCAACTTTTTCATCAGAGAACAATTCTATCACTTTTTCATATTTTTTATACTCACTGCTGATTCTTTTTATTATCCTTATTTCCATCTCCTTTATCCTGAGTCCCTGTTCACTTGTTTTCCTGACCTCCTTCAATGCTTTCATTTTATATTCCCTAAATTCTTTTCTCTTTAACCCCAAAGAAGAGATTGCTTTATCTATTTCTTTTATCGTATCCTGCGCCTTCGCCTTTTTCGTTTCTTTCCTTTCCTTAATCAATATCATCTCTTTCTCTTCAAAAGATTTCAGCTCATTCAAAAAATCAATATATTTGATAAAATCAGTTGTAATCTGTCTGTATCTTGAAACATCATATCTGAAAATTCTTTTATTCATCTTTAAAGCCTTCAGCGTAGACCATAATTCATCATCTGATATGTTTATTTGCTTTTTATATTTTTCATAAAATTCTTTAACCCTGTCGGAGGTTGGGTACCTGTAAACATCTTTCACGTTTTTGAGATTCTCAAGGCGCATGATTTTATTATAGGCGTATCTGAGTTTCTTAAGATTCCTTTTAATTTCTTTTATATTTTTGTTCATCTTATTTCTGAAAACATTGTTCGAATGTAAATATGTTTCCCAAAATACTTCGGAATTTTGCTATGCAAAATTCCTCGTATTTTTAAATCGCTCGCTTCGCTCCTGATTTAAAAATTCCATCATATTTAAATATCCCCTTCCCTATTAAGCATTATGGTCTCTCAACTTGAAAAATACGAGTACAAAAGAAAACTTGAGGAACTGCGGACAGTCAAGGGAAGGGCAACAGAACTTGTATCACTTTATGTTCCACCAAGTAAACAGATTTCTGATGTGGTAGCATATCTAAGGAATGAGTATGCACAGTCATCAAACATAAAATCAAAAAGCACGAGGAAGAATGTGATGTGGGCTATTGATTCCTTGATGGGGAAATTAAAGTATTTCAGGAAGCCGCCTGCCAATGGTGTTGTCCTTTTTGTTGGACATAAAACCGCCTCAGGTGATCAGACAGAAGCGATATCCTATATTATTGAGCCGCCTGAACCAATTACAACATTTTTGTACAGGTGTGATTCCTCATTTTATCTTGAGCCTTTGGAGGATATGGCAAAGGAAAAGGAATGCTACGGGCTAATTGTGATAGACAGAAAAGAGGCGACGATTG
>JAUWIS010000107.1 GCA_030605245.1 Methanobacteriota archaeon
CTTCATCAATTCTTTCATCTCCAGTTTTTCTAAATCCACTGCGGTCTTAAACATTTTTCTTTTCCATTCCGGTGATGTGTAAAGAACAATTTTTTTTGGTCTTATTTTCACAACCTTTAATATTTCACTAATATCATTTATTGTGTTTTTTAGAAACTCCTCAGAATCCTCAGCAGTTTCATCAATTTTTTCATTCTGAAATAATGGGTATTCGGCAGATGAAACAAAACCTTTCTTTCCTGTTTTTTCCCAGTTTTCCTCTGCTATATGTGGTGTAAAAGGACACATTAATCTTGTCCATGAATCAATTATTTCTATGATTATCTTTTTGTTGCTGCCCCCTCTTTTCATATACCATTTAGCGTCAGAATAGATACCAAAAAATATTTCATTTGCTGCATCCCTCAGATCATATCTCTCCATAGCATCTGTAATTGTTCCTGTTCTCCTGTTTATTCTTGAAATCATCCATGAATCAACAGATGTATCTCTTTCTTCCCGTATCTCCAAAAGATGGTTTATCATATTCCAGATTTTTTTCATTCTCGATTTATAGTTAAGAACATAATCAGGTGACCATTCTATGTCAACAGATGATGAGCCAATGTGCGAGTAATAAAGTCTCATGGTGTCAACCCCATATTTTTCAGCAGCATCAGGTATTGGTTCCGCACCACCCTTTGATTTTGAGATTTTACCTTTTTTCTGTGTAACCCACCAGTGGGCAATAATCCCTTTAGGCCGGTGTTTTTCCGGTAACGCAGCAACATGGTTCATCAAAAATACAGGGAAATGAACTGTTTGATGCTCCTTGCCACCCAGGTTTATGTCAAGAGGATACCAGTAATTAAATTCTTTCCTGATTTTTTTTGTAATCTCTTTTGCATCGTATTCTTTGCCAAGGAAAACATAGTCAAAGAAATTATCATTCATATCCTCACTCTTTAACTCGTTAGAGTTTACATATTTTGATATTATGTAATACATTGGATAAAGGGTTGAATCAGATATTGGTTCAATAATCCATCCCTTCTCAAAAGGAAACTCTGTTCCAAGCCAGTTGCCCTGGCGCACACATGCCCTGTCATCATACCAGTCCAGTACATTCCTCATACCTTTGTGATACTCATCCGGTTTAATCATCATTGACTCAGCATACTTTTTTGATTCTTCTGTTAATTTAGGATCAGAATATTTTATGAACCACTGATTCGGTATACTTTTTATTACAACTTTTCTGCCGCATCTGCAGACAACATTCTCAGAAAACTCAAGCATAACATCCGCAATACATTTTTTTATGAAATCCTTCTGAATTTTTTCCTTTGTTTCGGAAACATGTAAACCTGCATACTTGCCGCAGATTTCTGACAGAACACCTGAATGAAACTCTTTTTTGTAAACAATATTTGTTGCCTCCTCCAGTTTTTCTCTGTCATCCAAACTTTTTATTTCCATCTTTTTACATATCTCTATTGCAGGAAAATCTGTTTCTGTAAACTCAGCAACCGAAAGGTTTTCAGTGGGTACTTCAAGTTTGAAATCCATGTTGCTGAGTTTAGTTTTAATGAGTGATATCGGTTCAATGTCTATTTCCTCCTTTTTTATGTTGTATCTGCTCAAATCTGTTTTTTTTGCATCCTCCAATGCAACATAATCGTAAGGGGCATGCGCAGGTACACTCATGACAACGCCTGTGCCAACATCAGGGTCAACAAAATCTGATGGTAAAATTATCACTTCCCTGTTTACTGCTGGCACAACACATTTTTTCCCTATTAATTCTGAAGGATTAATCTTTCCCATTGTTTTTATTTCTTTTTGATACCCGATTTTTTCAGCAGCATTCTTACTCACAACAAATGTTTTGTTTTTGTATTCTATTTTCACATACTCAGCATCAGGGTTAAGCCAAAGATTTGTAACACCAAAAACTGTTTCAGGTCTAAGTGTTGCTGCAGGCAGGAACATCCCACCTATTTTGAAAAACAGTAATGTGAACTCAAGGATTTCCGCATCACCCCCCTTTGAAATATCTGTCTCGGACGCATCAACAGCTACAGGACCGCAGTTTGGGCAGAACGGGGCAAAATGTGGTTTCTGGATTAAAAGATTTTTTTCATTAAGTTTTTTGAACTGCCATGAAATAAATTTTTTATAGCCCGGTGATATTGTACTCATGCTTCTTCTGTAATCTATTGAGAAACCAAAACGCTTCCAGTAATTCTCAATATAGATTCTGCTGAAATATTTCACAACATTTAAAGGATTTTTTAATTCATTGATTTCTTTTTCAGATAAACCTGTTTTTTTTAGCATGTCTATTGTTTCTTTATCATTTCTTTCAATCTTTTTCGCATAACTCACAGATGGCAGGCCTGAGGCATGGAATCCTGCAGGGAAAAGAACATTAAAATTTTTCATTCTTTTATATCGTGCAATAATGTCTGCATAGGTGAACCCCCTCATGTGACCGACATGAAGAAAACCGGAAACACCAGGGTATGCGAATATGATAAAAAACTTTTTTTTCCCACTCGGCTCAGAATTAAACAATCCTGCCTCTTCCCATCTGGACTGCCATTTCTTTTCTATCTCAGCGTAATTCATTAAAGATGCATAGTCTAATGATAATATAGTTTTTTTGCAAGGGTATAGAAAACATTTATATCCCTATTAGACAATTAGCATTTATGGGTTTTGAAATTATAGTGAAAGACAACACGGCTATTGTAACAGAAACTGATATTGAAAAGGTTTCAAAAAGGTTTTTGACCCAGATAGGATATATTGTGAAAGGTGCATCACCTGATGTTCCATTAAAACTTTTCCTGAACTGTTTCATAAAAAGGCCTGATAAGGCATGGCTTGTTGATGAACTCGCATTTGAACTAAAAACATCAAGGCCAACAGTATATCGGCATCTGAACAAGCTAAAAGGTTACGATCTACTTGAGGATGTCCAGACTGGTGAAGCTCAGAGGAAAAAGGCATACAGGCTCAGATACTCCAATCTTTCAAAGGCATGGAATTTCACGGAAGCGCATATTAATGTTGCTGTTGAAAACTACAGGAAGACTGTAGAGCATCTGCAGGAATTAATTGAGGAGGAAAAACATGGAGAAAAAAATACAGCTGACCCAGGGCTCTAAATATAAAATCACATCAATGGAAAGCAGGGACAAGCCTCTGATAACAAGAGGGATGTTCAAAGGTTACACAATGATTGGTGACATTGACTCATTATGCATGGAACTGGATTCCTCACACAAGGGAAACAAAGGTAAAATTAGGGTTATACCATCACACATGATAATTTCAATAGATATTATATCCATTGCAAAAGAGGAAAAAAAGGAGAGCGAATCCATATATGTGGGATGATATAGGAGTGGGTAATTAGAAGTTAGGATTTAGGGGAAAAATATATGCAGATAAAAACAGGTTCTCTTGAGGAAAGAATATTGAAAATACTGCTAAAAAAATATCCTGTAACAGTAAATGAAATCAGGGAAGAAGTCGGTGTAAATGAAGAAAAACTTAAAAGGGTGCTAAAAGCGCTTCAGACAAGAGGAGTAATCATGCTTGATGCTCTCCCGGATGAAACCTTTGTGAGATTAATCAATCCCAACCTGCATTTCATTGGAAGAAGCAGTGTTCAGAAAAAATCTTTGAAAAGGAAAGCAGGGAAAAAGAAAACTGAAAAAAAAGTTAATGAGATGATGTACGCCTAAACTGTTTTTCAAAAAAAAATAGTTCAAAATTTTGTGCAATTTATGTTTTCTCCTATTTTCTCATCAGAGATAAAAAATATTTATGAATCCTCGTATCATCCGTTAATTCAGGATGAAAGGATAATGCAATTCTGTTTTTCTCCTGCGCCATCACAATCCTGTTTTCAAACTTTGCCAGGATTTTACATTCACCATAAACCTTTGTGATAACAGGCGCTCTTATGAAAACCCCATGATATTCTTTTCTGAACCCTTTTATTTCTATATTCGCCTCAAATGATTCCTTCTGCCTGCCAAAAGCATTCCTTTTAACA
>JAUWIS010000132.1 GCA_030605245.1 Methanobacteriota archaeon
AAAACCGCGGTAAAAAAATCAGGGATGCAGAAAAGGAATGGATACCTATGATTGTTGTTTATGGTGAAAAAGAAAAAAAATCAAAAACACTTCCAGTGAGAACAAGAAAAGGTGAGATGAAAAATTATTCTATTGATGAACTGAAAAAAGAAATTGAAAAAAAATTAAAGAATTACCCCTACACGCCTTTACCCCTGCCAAAATTGATGAGTAAAAGGATAGGGTTCAGAGGATGAAAAATTAAACCTTCTCATTCTCCCTCTTACTCAAATAAAATATATCCTTATGCAAAACATAATCACATTTCCTGAACAGTTTTAATGAGCTTTTATTCCAGTCCTCTATGAGTGTGCAGATTATTTTTCTTCCCCTTTTCTTTAACGCATCCTCCACAGCATTAATAAGAACCCGCGCTACCCCTTTTCTCCTGTGTTTTGGGTCAACCGCTATCCTGTTAATCCAACCTTTTTTTATTGCGTAGCAATAAAAATGGGAGGAATTTACATAAATTGCACAGAATTCCGACTGATTCTTCCGTCATCGCTTCCTACTATAACACCAATCAGAATATTGTTTTCAAATGAGCCAATGAACAAATCACTGCTTTCTTTTATCTGTCTGCAAATCTCGTTTTTGGCATCCCTTCCATTTGGCCTGTAGGATAATCCCGCCATTTTCCAGAGTGAAATAATTATGTCATAATCATCTAATGTTAATGTTTTTATTTCCATCCCCACTCCTAGAATTACTGTTTAACAGGAAAAACCGGCATAACAGTTTTTCCATGCATCTCATTCATAACCTCAGCAAGTGCAAGATACACTGCAGAAAAACCGCATATTATTCCCTCATATCCTGCGATTTTTGTGAGGTCAGGTATAAACTGCGCACCTGTCAGAAGGAAGAAAAGTATTGCCAAGCTCATGAAAACAAACTGAAGCATCCTGTTTGTTTTCAGTGTTGCGAAGAACATCCCTAATGTGAAAAGCCCCCACATAAAAAAGTATGATGCTAATGCAAATTTTTCAGGATTACTCCCTAAACCTATCTCTGGCAAGACAATAAGCGCTACAAGACTCAGCCAGAATAGACCATAGGAGCAAAAAGCGGTTGTTCCAAATGTGTTGCCTTTCCTGAACTCAAGTATTCCTGCAATAACCTGCGCAAGACCACCATAGAATATTCCCATGGCAAGAATCATGCTGCCAAGGGCAAACAGTCCTGCATTATGCAGATTCAACAACACTGTTGTTATTCCAAAGCCCATTAAACCCAAAGGCGCCGCGTTTGCTATCTTCATATTTATAGATATTGACCTATTAGATTAAAATGATTTCCTCAATTGGTAATGCAAAACTTCATAAAAACATGAATACATTATCTTTTCATATGAGGAAAATAAAAATTACTATGGATGAAAAAGAAGTAACTGCTGAACTTATTGATAAAAAACCCGAAAACTGCAAATATAATCTGGGATGCGCTCCCTATTCAAAGCAGGATAGATATGTGGGGTGATGAAATCTACTTTGGAACGACCGTGAAAATTGATGAAGAAAACGCGCAGGAAAAGGTTGAGGTGGGTGATATAGCATACTGGCCTGAAGGAAACCCTATCTGCATATTTTTTGGTAAAACACCAGCAAGTGATGATGAGTATCCAAAGGCTTATTCAGATGTGAATGTTTTTGCAAAAATAACAGGAAACATATCTGTACTGAAAAATGCGGTTCCCGGGAGTGTTATAAGGGTTGAGAAATTATGATCAAAGCGGTTTTCTTTGACTTCGGCGGAACACTCATGAGTCTTGGAAGTGATAAAATAGCGCATTATCATTTAATGGAAAGTGTAAAAAACAGATACAATTTGAATGAAAATGTAGAAAATTTGTTAAAGGAATATACATACTATACGCACTCATATCCGTCACCAATAGAATATGGGAAAGCTTTTGGGAAAGGGAATGCGATGAACGCATTCACAAAAATATTAAAAAATAACACTCCTGATTATGAATGGTTTTGGGATGAGCACATGAAAATACACAAAAAATATGTTCGTCTTTATCCTGGCGCTGTTGAGACATTGGGATGGGTTAAAAAGAACAGTTTTCATCTTGGAATGATTTCTGATATTGATGGCTCATATCTTTATGAGCAACTAAAAGCATTGAATATCAATAATATTTTTGATTCTATTACGACATCAGAGGAAGCAGGTTTCAGGAAACCTGATAAAAGAATATTCAACAAAGCGCTAAGGAAAGCAGAATGTACTGGAAATGAATCAATTTACATTGGTGATAAAATAGACAGGGACATTGCTGGAGGAAAAAATGTTGGGATGAAAACAATACTTTTTTCAAACTCCAATTTAAATAATTCAGATGACTGTCCTGATTTTATCATTGACAAATTAGATAATGTTCCGGATATTGTTAAAAAAATGATGAAATAAAAAAG
Organism: Methanobacteriota archaeon; assembly: GCA_030605245.1. GTDB lineage: Archaea > Thermoplasmatota > JASEFT01 > JASEFT01 > JAUWIS01 > JAUWIS01. Next base: position 2,463 of record JAUWIS010000132.1, read on the forward strand.
ATTTCATGCAAAGGATTTAGCAAAAATTAATATTGTATCATTACCGTTCTATTATTATGTATGAGAAACGCTGGGGAAAGATAAAGGAAAAAATAGATAATGAAAAGTTTGATGCGTTTGTTATTAGGGATAATGGAAACATAAAGTACCTATGCTGCTCAGACATACCATCTTTCCCTCTTGTGAGCTGCATCATTATCCCAAGAAAGGGGGAAAACATTGCAATCACCTCTTCACTTGAGGAGTTCAGAGCAAGGGATAAATGTGCTATAAAAAATCTGAAAATATTCTGCCCTTATCCCGGGATAAAAAATGATGGAAAAAACCTTAATGATGTTCTGGAAAATGTTTTAAAAAAAATAAATGCAAAAAAAATATTAAGTGATACAAAGCAAAAAATAAAAAATGTAAAATCAAAGCAGGATAATTTTGTTTTTAATATGAGAATGAAAAAAGACAGAGAGGAAATAATGAGGATAAAAAAGGCATGTAGAATTGCAGATTATGGTGCAAAAATCCTGATGAATGAAATAATTGATGAAAGGAAAACAGAGTTACAAGTTGCAAATGAGCTGGATTATGTTTTGAGACAGAAGGCGCAGTGCAATTCTTTTTCAACAATAATAGCATCAGGTAAAAACTCGTCATATTCACATCATGATAACACAAACAAAAAACTTGGAAACGGTACTGTAATTTGTGATTTTGGTGTTTACTATGATGGTTACTGCTCAGACATGACAAGAACATTTCCTGCTGGAAATGTTTCTGAGGAAATGATTGATGTATACAATATTGTCCTGGAGGCACAGGAAAAGGCAATAAAAAAGATAAAAACTGGTGAAAAATTTTCTGAGATTGATAAAACCATTAGGGAAATCTTTAAAGAATACGGCTATGACAGATTCTTTGTTCATTCAACAGGACATGGCATTGGCTTGGATATCCATGAGCGACCATGGGTTTCGTAT
>JAUWIS010000045.1 GCA_030605245.1 Methanobacteriota archaeon
CATCTCCCATTTCTCTTTGTATTTATCCTTTAATTCTGTTCTCTGCTGGTTTAGTATGCCTTTGCTGTCAACCATAATTATATTCCCTGGTTTTACACCTGCGACCATCATTATTCTTGATGCGCAGATGTTTGCTGCACCAGCACCGATCATTGCTATTTTCACTTCATTCATTTTTTTACCAACAATTTTTAACGCGTTGATTAACCCCGCAAGTATTATTGCTGCAGTACCTTGTTGGTCATCATGCCATACAGGAATCTCACATTCCTTTCTTAGTGTTTCAAGTATTCTGAAACATTTTGGCTGACTAATATCCTCAAGGTTTATCCCGCCAAAAGAAGGCTGAAGGATTTTCACAGTTTCTATGATTTCATCAGGATTTTTTGTTTTCAGCATGATCGGAAATGCGTCAACACCACCAAGGTATTTGAACAAAAGTGCTTTACCTTCCATAACAGGTAATCCTGCTTCAGGCCCTATATCACCCAGGCCGAGAACCCGTGTACCATCTGATATTACTGCAACATTGTTCCATTTGTTTGTCATATCATAAACAAGTTCTTTGTTTTCCTGAATTGCACTACATGGTTTTGCTACACCGGGCGTGTACCATATCCCAAAATCCTGAAAATTTCTTATAACACATTTCGGTACAACCTCAATTTTTCCATGATAAAAAGGATGAAGTTTCATCGCATCCTTACCTGGTTTCTCTGCCTTTGATAAAAGTTCTTTAACAGTAAGTTTCCTCATTTTTTATACCTGATTCTCTGCACCTTATTTCTTAACAATAGTCCTTCTCATTTTTTACGTCTTGACCTGCGCTTTTTTGAAACCCTTGGTTTGACAATCATTGGTTTAGGAGTCACTTTAATCATGCCTGACCGTTTGTTAATTGAAGTTACAATTTTCCTTAATGAAGGCTCAACCTCCAGAAACCATGAATCTCTATCACTGATTTCTTTTTTTGCAATCTTTAGCTCTAATTCAATATCATCAAGAATCAGATAAAGTTTATTGAGACGCTCTTTTTCCTTTTCATATTTTTTTGTGAGTTCATCTACCTTTAATTCAGGTTTCCGGGTTTCCGGTCCAGCAAGTCTTTTCCTGTACGCCTCCAGTTCCTTTTCCTGCATTTTATAGGCGTTCCATAATTTCGCAAGTCGGTTCTGCTCCTTTTTCAACTCATCGTAAACATTCTTCTGTGTCTGCATAGTTTCACCAAAAAAATATATGTTTAGATGGTTAAATAGTTTGCTTATGCAACCTCAGGACCAAATGTTTTACCTGTCTTTTTCTTTTGAATATTCACATTCGGTAATGGCATTGGTGGTGGCAGATGGATATCACGCGCAATAAGGACTGCTTCAGGCATACAGGTTCTCATGATTGCTGTGTGTATTTCTGATGCAACATTCTCAGGCATATTCATCTTGGAACTCCATTGTTTCGCAAGCGCGGATGCATCGCCCTCGTATATGATTCTCCCCTCAATCTTTATTGTTCCAATAGGACCGTAGCCTGCAGTGTACCTGAAATCAATGTTTGCTTCTTTGTCAGATACTTCTGTGACAAGCGTTACTGTGGAGTTATTGTCTATCCTAACTTGACCAATGCGCTCCCCTCTTTTTGAGAAACGCTTCGCATCTATTGACACAAGTTCAACAAATTTCACTGTCATAATAAGATATAATACTGTTCTATGATTTAGTGTTTTCTATCAAAACCATTATATTCCTGTTTACAATAACAGGTTTGTGGATGAGTTCGAAAACATAAAAAGGGTTGTTGGAAAATGGTTCAGGGTATATGATTTCAGGATGTCTGAGTCTTTTTTTGTTTTTTACTGCCAGATAAACGAGGAAACAGTTGAAAACTATTTTGATGAGCTTGTATCAGAAATGAAAAAAAATAATTATGTCCCAATGTTAAGGAAGGAAAAAGGTGAATATGCTATTTATGTTGTCAGAAAACCAATTGTTAAATATAGAGGGGTCTGGTTAAACATTCTGCTTCTGATTGCAACTGTTGGCACAACAGTAATAGCAGGACTGTTTATGTGCGCCCCATATTTTAATATGCATGTCCTGCGGCTCAGGACAGTTCTTTATTCCTTTATATTTTTCTCATTACCATTGATGACAATACTTGGCATCCATGAGATGGGGCATTATTTTGCTGCAAAAAGACATAATGTAAAGGTGTCGCTTCCGTATTTTATTCCTTTTCCACCACCGTTCCTAATTGGAACAATGGGTGCATTCATATCACTCAGGGAGCCCATACCAAACAAAAAGGTTCTTCTGGATGTAGGGGCGGCAGGACCTGTTTGCGGCTTTATTGTTGCTTTGCCTGTAACAATTGTTGGTTTGTTTCTCACAAATATTTATGCAGTCTCTGCACCAGAGACGGGTGAAATGATTCTCCTGGGTTCACCTCTGATATACACAGGACTTGCGGTACTTGTTGATTTATTTATTCCTTTCAAGGAAAATATTCTGATGCATCCTACTGCTTTTGCAGGATGGGTTGGTCTTTTTGTCACATCAATAAATCTTTTACCTGCAGGTCAGCTTGACGGCGGTCATGTTTTCAGGGCATTGTTTGGTGATAAGTCAAGGTATGTGAGTTATGCTGCTGTTATGTCTATGGTTGGTTTAGGATTTTTTTATCCTGGATGGTTTGTTTTTGCATTCCTCATACTTTTGCTTGGCATGAGGCATCCGCCTGCATTAAATGAAATAACAAAACTGGACAAAAAAAGAAAAATCCTTGGTTTATTCACAATTTTACTGTTAATTGTTTGCTTTGTTCCTGTTCCAATGACATAGTAAAGGTTAAAATAAAACAACACTATTAAGGGGATATGCAGAAAAATGATATTGTTTACATAGAATATGATGTCTGGGTTAAAGAATCGGGTAAACTTGTTGAAACAACACATGAAGAAACCGCGAAAAAGGAAAAGATTTACAATGAAAAACAAAAATACAAACCGGTTCCTGTTGTTGTTGGCGCAGACAGGGTAATAAAAGGGTTTGATAAATCATTGTTAAATGCCGAAATTGGGAAGGAATATGATATTGATATCCCGGCATCAGAGGCATATGGTGAGAGGGATTCTAAACTTGTTGAGGTTTTTTCAATGCATGAGTTCAGGAGAAGAAAAATCACTCCTGAAATTGGTGCTGAGGTAAATCTGAAAAACAAAACAGGTATAATAAGCTCTGTGACCGCTGGAAGGGTGAGGGTTGATTTTAACAAAAGATTCGCGGGCAGGACACTTAGATACAGGTACAAAATTGTGAAAAAATCTGAAAAGGATGAAAAGGTAAATGCAATTATTGAGATGCATTACCAAAATCCTGAAAGTTTTGATATAAAACTCAATGGAAAAGAGGTAACGATTAAACTGCCTGATGAATGCAAATATGATCAGGTATGGCCTCTGTCAAAATACAGTATTGTACATGATTTAAGAGAGTATGCAGAACTTGAAAAGATAATGTTTGTAGAGGAATATCTGAAAAAAGAAAAAGAGGAAAAGAAAGAACAAGAAAAAACCAAAGGAACAAAGACTGAAGGAAAAGATGAAAAAGAAAAAACAAAAGAAACAAAACCTGAAGAAGAGATAAAACAAGAGAAAACTGAAATACAAGAAAAGAAAGAAGAAACTGAGGTAGAATAAAACAAGAGAAAAATAAAACACAAGAAAAAGAAAGCAAAAAATGAAATAGAAATAAAAGAAAAAAAAACTGAAATACAAGAAAAAAAGAAGAAACAAATGAGAAAAAAGAAAAGAAACTGAAACCTCTAAAAAAAGAAGAGATTACCTAATCCTATAATGAAAATGCAAGGATGTCAAGTATTTTAATTAGAGTGATGTAAATTCTTCCTGCAGTTCTACAACAAGCTGCTCAAGCATATCCTCAAACGCGTTTCCTCTGAACTCGCGCTGTCCGCCAAGCTGTGTTTGTACCTTTGCCACAAATCCTGTTCCCCTCTTAACGATTTCGATATTGCAAAGTGGTTCATCCATAATAATCAAAATCCGAATTACATCTGCTGTATTTAAACATTTTTATTAATGGAGGCAATACTATATATAGTGGTTATGCTATAGATACTAATACTGGAATCAAAAGGGAGAGATGAACATGGAAAAAGAAATGACAAAAATAAAGGATTTGACGCCAAACACAAAGAAAGCAAATGTTTTGGCTAAGGTTGTAAGCGTTGGTGAACCGAAGGAAATACCTTCAAGATTTGGAGAGGCAAAGAAAGTAGCGGAAGCGGTCATAGGTGATGAAACCGGCACGATTTTGCTGTCTCTTTGGCAGGAACAGATAGGAACAGTGAAAGAGAATGATGTGATTGCCATAGAAAACGGTTTTGTTTCACTTGTCCCTAGGGCAAGGGGAATGATGCATCTTAATGTCGGAAAATATGGCACGCTCACAAAATCTGATGAAAACATAGATATAAGCACGGACCTGAACATGAGTGAAAAGGAATATGAAGGCGAGCAAAGAAGATACAGTTCTGAAAGAAGAGAACCGAGAAGAGATAGTTCTGAAAGAAGATATAGAAGATAGTTTAGTAGATAGTAAGGAATAGGTGGTAGTGACATACTCCCACCCATAAATATGGGTGGTTGGGTTTCCACTAACACTTGCTAACTCCTGAAACAATTTATCTCATTCTTCCCTTATTTTTATATTTTTTTTATACATGAGTAAAGGACTACACCTGTTTACACCAAAACCAACAAAAAGAATTCATCCCATTATTCCCTTATTTGTCTATATGAGAGTAAAGCAGTATACCTGTTACACCAAAACCAACAAGAACGATTGTGACAGCATAAACACCCCTGTCAAACCATCCATTATACAACACACCCCATGAGATGTAGAACACTAAACCCATGATAAGTAAAATTAGGTAAAAGTATTTTGCAATATTAAGTTTTGGTTCCTTGGGCATAAAACAGGATATATTGTTTATTAAAGATAAAGATAGCGGTTTCTTTTGTCTGCTTTGAAATCTTTTTCTCTTTCTTCCAACAATATTATAATATGACCACTAGACTATATCTTTAATTAATTAATGGAATAATAACTAACAGTTCCTCAGATCTTCTCAATTTCTTTTAGTTTTTCAATAGTTTTCTTTCCTTTTTCGGTTATGCTGTAAACTACTCTCCTGTTTTCCATAAGTTTCCTTTTTATTAAACCTTCATCAGTTAATTCCTTTAATCTTTTGCTCAATATTCTCCCGCTAACTTTTACAACATTTTCCAATTGTGTATAAGATTTTCTACCATTATATAGTTGTTTTAATATGTCCATAGTTCCAGCATGACCTATTAACTCTATTATTTTAGTCATACTATAACAAAATCCTATGAGTGTTAAAGTAAATTTTCTGGAATAAAGTATAGTTGGTTTACAAAAGTAAAGTTTATAAGGTGTCTAAGCCATGTTGTTTTGGTGAGTGAGTATGAAAAAAGAAATCTTGGCGGTTGGAATGTGTCTTGTATTGGTTTTGATTGTGTTTAGTAGCGGATGTGTTGACACCAAAGAAAAGGAGTATGAAGAAGGGGAAGGCGGAGGAGAAGTAACGTCAGGGGAACTAAGCATCTTAGACCATCATATGGATGTTGAAGGGTCTTCTGTGTATGTCAGAGGACATGCGAAAAATATTGGTGAAAAACAATTGTCATGGGCGTCGGTGGATGTAAAGTTTTATGATGCGGATGGCTCGGTGGTAGGCACTGGTTCTGATTATACCCAAGATCTTGATCCTGGGGAAACTTGGAGTTTTGAGGTTTGGTATTACGACCCGGATTGGGAAGTTGATAGTTACAAGATTGCTGTCGGTAGTTGCTGGTAATTATTGACTCATGAGTGACAAGTTTGCATAAATCCTTCAATTTCAAGCAAATCAAGCCATTCCTCCTTACATTCACAGTAAAGATTATCAAAAACAGAAGGATTTTGTGTTAATGAGAAATCCTGAATAGCGCCTAATATTTTTTTATCACATTTTCCGCAGTTATGCGCACCCCTTCTTGTTCCACCACCAGTTGGCGATGACATCAATCTTGCGTTTGTTAATTTCTTGCTTTCTTTCAGAACCTCAATTACTGACCATAGCCAGGGAGTCCTGTACTCGTTTCTTCTCCATAGAAATTCTGTGAATGTGTTTGACTGGATGTTCACAGGATTGAATGATATTGCTGATGAGTATTTTCCTGCTATTCTTGCTGTGTTTATAGCGTCTTTTATGCCTTCTTCTTCTGTTAAAAAAGGAGGCTTGAGCAGAATATATGTTTTTAATGAGCAGATGTTTTTAATGATTTCCGCGGCCTTTATGTAATCCTTTAACCTGAAACCCTTGTTTATGGAATATTTTAAAACATCATCGTTTGCTGATTCCAGACCAACTGCTATTTCAATGTTGCAAAGTTTGCTTAATTTTTTTATTTTTTCTTTATTTACAAATTCTGGCCTGGATTCCACAATAACCTTTTTTGTTTTCTTTCCAAGTGTCTCACAGATTTTTTCCTGGAGTTTTTCAGAAATCTCGGTTTTATCAAGAAAACTGCCTGATGTAAAAATCTTCACAATTTTTTGGTCATTAAATTTTTTCATTGCCTCTGAAAACTGGAAAAAAAAATTCTTGTCAGAAACATTTTCTATCATTGCATCATTGATTTACACACACATTGAGCATCCTGATGCGACGGAATTACAGCAGTAATTCCTAGCATCCTTGGAAAAACCGAAGGTTTTTCCAGAGGATTTAAAAGCCCAAACACAACCCTTTGTCCTTAGTATAATCACGAATGCATCAACAACTTCTTTATTCAAAACATCCTTTTCAGACCAGCAGCTAACATACTGTCTTGGATTGTATTTTCTTTTTGAGTATTTTCTTAAAGACCTAATTTTTTCCTCAAATTTTTTTACTGTGGAGGAATTTGCATCAACACTA
>JAUWIS010000061.1 GCA_030605245.1 Methanobacteriota archaeon
CAGTGTTGAAAAAATCATTTATTTTTTCCCTTATTTTTTCTTCATTCATCTCCACACCAGTCAGCATCTCCTCAAGACTCTCTATCTTTTCCTCAGGGTACATGAAAAAATCGCCTGTGATTTTTATTGATGAAATAGTATTGTTATCAGCGTTCAACCTGCATCTTAACAGTTTACCGCCTTTTACCTTGTAATCAGCGCTTAAAATTCCACTCCTTTGTCCCATACTTATTCACCTTTAACTCCTCAGCAACCCTTAATTCCTCCGGGCTTATTTTCCCTTTTACAAGTTTAATGTCCAACATGGACTCAAAACCTTTTGTCATCGCATCAATAACATTTTTTTTGTCAGCATTCCCTTTTTCTTTTTTTATTGATGTAACCCTCTCCTCAACACTTTTTATCATCTTATCCCTGATTTTCTCATTCGGAACCTTAAGCAACGAAAACATGAGTTTAAGGTTTACATCATATAGTATTGTGCCATGCTGGAGTATACCGCCAAATCTTCTTGTGTGCGCGCTCCCTGAAATCTTTTTGTTGTTCACAACAATATCATTTATTGGTTTGAATTCAGCGTTTAACCCAAGAATTTTGAAACCGTTAACCAGCCCACCGCACAACACATGGTAGGAATCTATTATGTTCCTTGGTATCTTAGGATGAGCCTCATTCACAGCAACAGAATAGGTTATTTCACCATTGTAGTCGTGAAACACTGCTCCGCCGCCTGTGATTCTTCTGACAACATCAACATCCTTCTCTTTGCAAACATTTAAATCAACCTCTTCTTCTATCCCCTGGAAATAGCCTATTGAAACAGTGGAAGGAACCCATTGAAAAAATCTTACAGTGTTTTTTGATTTCTTTTCTGCAACCTGTCTAAGCACGGCTTCATCTATCGCCATGTTTGTGAAAGCATCCTTTGCATCTGTAAGGAGAAGGCGCCATTCTTCCATGTTTTTCACCCTGTCCGTAATATGATTATGATGTTAAAATACTTTTTACTCATATCCTCAAATACCTTTTCATCTCATCCTTCACATTTTTAATTTCATCCTTACTCAAAGGATAGGGATAATTATACATTGGTCCTCCAGGGCGCTCATTGTAGAATGGCCTGTTGCAGTTTGGACAGCCAGATGTCTGAAAAGGCTTACCTGAAGATAAAATAGGATTAAGGATGGAGGAGGAAAGATCTATTGAAAACAATTTCCCACGCCTAAATTTCATATTTTCTATTCCACAAATTCTGTTCGTAATCAAATAGCGCGCTAACTGCAGTGCCCTGTACCTTTCTATCCCTGGCTGAGGATAATCCAAATTTATTCCTTTAACAGGTGTGAAAGCAAACAATGCAGGATAACATTTTATGTCAACGATTTTCTGAAACATTTTTATCATTTCCTCATCTGTTTCACCAAGGCCGGCGATAAGATGAACAGAGCCGGCACCAAAAACATCAGTCATGTCTTTCAGAAAATTCATGTAATCATCCCATCTGAAACCCGGTTTCATTTCTCTAAAAACTTTTTCGGATGCGCAGTCCAAACCAACACCAACCCTGTTCAAACCGGCATCCTTCAATCTTTTCAATGTTTTTTTATTTAATGGGTTTACACAGGCAGATATTGGTATGTTTGTTTTTTCTTTTATCTTTCCTGTTAGATAAACTAAATCATCAATTAATTTTGGATAATTCAATGTCTGGACACATATACGTTTTGCTTTATCATCAACTGAATCCAAAACATTATCCAATTCAAACTCTGGCCAGATTACCCTTGAAAGCATTTTTTTATCTGCTTTGCTGTTTCTTGCCTGGGCGCAAAACCTACAGTCACCCATGCAGTGTTCACCAAGCATGGTGTAGATTGTTGTGGGAAGCGCAGCCATTTTCCCTTTTTTTAATCCAAGAATTATTGCTGAGCCTATGCTGAGTCTGAGATTCATGATAATGTAAACATTTTATAGAGCAAAATCTTTTTCTATCAACACCTGTATTCTTTTTTATGTATCTTGATGAATTATCAACAAAAGAGTTCAAAAAAAGAATAAACAAAAACACAGTTGTTATTCTGCCTGTTGGAATAATTGAGGAGCATGGCACTGCCCTGCCTCTCTGTACAGACTCGTTACAGTCTGAATATGTTGCTGAAAGGGTTGCTGAGAAAGTCAAAGGATACATTTTACCGCCAATAAGATATGGTGTCTGCTCATCAACAAAAAACTTCCCTGGCTCAATATCCCTCTCTTTTGACACCATGAGAAAACTTATTTATGATATTCTTTCCGAACTTATCAGGAACAATGTAAGAAAAGTCGTTGTTCTATCAGGACATGCAGGGAGGATGCACATGTCTGCAATCAGGCTTGCGGCAAAAAAAATCGTGAATGAATTCAATGTCAAAATAATTGTTTTATCAGATTATGAACTTCTTTATGATGAAAAAGGAAGAAAATTTCTGAAAAAAACAGGTATACCAGAATATGACGGGCATGGTGGAGCAATAGAGGCGTCAAGGATAATGATTTCAAGACCTGATTTAATAAAATGTAAAGGACGCAGAGCTAAAAAATCATTGCCAAAAATACCAAGATATCATATTTTAAGAAATCCTGAAAAATACTTCCCTGAAGGTATAATAGGCGACCCATCTACCGCATCAAAGGAAAAAGGAGAAAAAATCACGGATTTTGTTGTGAAGGAGATTGTTAGGTTGATAAAGGAGATGTAATCACCATCTCACCTCAACATCATCAGTCCTGAATCTTTGTTTTATTTCTGTGTCTTCTATTTTCATTCTTATCCCTGATTTGTACATAAGGAGTCCTGTTAATGCTATCATTGCACCGTTGTCAACACAGTACTCCTGTTTTGGAACAAACAGTTTTGCGCCTCTCGCAACTGCCATGTTATTTACCATTTCCTGCAGTCTCTTGTTTGATGCGACACCGCCTCCAAGCAGTATTTCGTTTTTGTCAAGATGCGCCATCGCCCTTTCTGTTACCTCTGTCAGCATCGCAAAACAGGTTTCCTGCAAAGAATAACAAAGGTTTTCTTTTTTTTCCTGCTCTATGAGATTTTTTGCTGCTGTGAGGATACCTGAAAAGGAAACATCCATGCCTTTTATAGAGTAAGGAAGTTTTATTAGTTTACCTTTTTTTGCAAGTCTTTCTATTTCAGGTCCTGCAGGAAAAGGCATGTTCAGCATTCTTCCGAACTTGTCAAGCATGTTCCCTATGCCTATATCAAGTGTTTCACCAAAAACCCTGTATCTTTTGTTTGAAAATGAGATAACCTGTGTGTTCCCTCCTGAAACATATAACAACACGGGGTCTTTGCATTTTGTTGTAAACCTGCCAATTTCAAGATGCGCTATGCAGTGATTAACACCAACGATTGGTTTTTTTAATGAAAGGGAAAGCGCACGCGCGCCTGTTGCAACTGTTCTCAGGCATGGACCAAGACCCGGGCCCTGGGAAAAAGCCACAAGCTCTACTTCTTTAGGACCGATTTTTGCTGAATCCAAAGCGGCTCTCAGCACGTCTGCCATGTGTTTTGCATGAAAGTTTGCAGCTTCTCTGGGATGAATACCGGACTCGGGATGAAAGGTTCTTAATTCATTTGCAATTATTTTATTCTCATCCACAATGCCTACACCGATTGTGTGCGCGGTTCCTTCAAATCCCAAAGAAATCATGAGAACTTAATGGTTTTTTTATGTAAAAAACTATTCCATAAAAATAAATATACCAATACAGATGACATAATCAATATGGACTACTGGGAAAAGGAATACAGGATGAAGGGAAGACTGTGGCATGGGCATTACTCCGTAGAAAAAATTGAAAAGAGACTTAAAAAAGGTAGCAGGATACTTGATGCAGGATGCGGAAACGGAAAAGCCATTGAACCACTGATAAAAAAGGGATATGATGTCATTGGTTTCGATATATCCAAAACGGCTTTGAAACTGACGGAAAAAAGAATTATAAATATTGGGAAAACATCTAAACTTGTTTTGTCTGATGTGAATTGTTTTTCATTCAAAAACAATTGTTTTGATGCTGTTGTATGCAATTATGTTTTAACGCATCTATTAAATAAAGAAAGAAAAAAATGCATAAATGAAATTTTTAGAGCGCTGAAAACAAACGGTTTTCTTTTTATTGAGGTTTTTTCAGATGACGATTTTAGGTATGGCAAGGGAAAAAAGACAGGAGAAAACACATTTATGAGGAACGGTCTGCTGTATCACTATTTTACTGAAAATGAAATGAGAGAATTGCTTGGGTGTTTTAGAAAGTTAGAAGTTGATAACATCGTAAAATCAAGAACAATTAGCGGTGACAGGTATGATCATAGCATTATATCGGTAATTGCTCAAAAATGATTTTTTTCCAAAGATTTTCAATATCGCTGTTTCTCATCCCGATTAATGGAAAAAACAAAGGCACATTGAGTTTTGTTTTTATTGGATATTTTTTTAGTTCATCATAGGTTAGACCAAAAACAACACCTTTGAATCTGCCTTTTAGAAGAATACCGCTCAATTCTGTAGAATTAAAAACATCATCAGATTCTAACAAAAAAGGTTTGGAAAGGTTATTCCACTGGTTTAATATTTTTGTGTAATATGATTTGTTATTGTTTGAGTTTTTGTAAATCGGAACAACACTGCATCCCCTTTTCATCAACATCCAGGCAGCAACAACAGATTTTTTATCATTTATAAATGCGGCAACCCTCCCCTGCGTTCCTATAGGCATACCGCCTGGACCGCAGATTTTTTCTGAAAAGATAAATGCCTTGTTGTTTCTGACTTCAACAAAAATTTCAACATCAGGGTTATCCAAGTTTACTGAAACGTCTTTAACTGAATTTAAAATAGCACTACCAGCTTTTACAGCAACATCCATGCTTGAATAGGGATGCGTTCCTGTTCTCCTGCTCCTGACAGCAAAACTCTGGCCTTTTTTTATTATTTTTTTTGAATAATCCGCGGATGTTTTACATATGTCATCAAGCTCTGATGATGTTTCAATTACCGGGCTTAAAGATGTTACGCCAAAAATATTTTTCAAAATACTAACACCCTTATCAACATCCTCAGTGTAAACATATATTCTCCCCCATTCAGATGTCACAGAGCACTCTATTTTATTCCTTAAAAATGCGTCCTCAATGTTGCTTATCAGTTTTTTTTCAAATCTTCTTCTCACGTTTCTGCTTTTAAGACCGATTTCACCGTATCTGACAAGTATAAGCATATTCACCTATAGTTTATCTTTTCACAGCAAATTTCTTTCAGAAATTTGCTGATACTTCGGAATTTTGCTATTGCAAATTCCTCGTATTTTTAAATCACTCGTTCGCTTCTGCTCACAATTTAAATGCGACGGAAATTGCAAAGCAATTTCCTAGCAACGTACGGAATTGCTTTTAGCAATTCCGTAGTAATGCGGGTGCCGGGAATTTCATCAGCTGCCGAAGAAAAAAAGAGAATGGCAATTTGCCTTTGGCAAATTGCCTAAGCCCACTAACAGTGGGCTGTTCTTTTTCTTTTCCGCCAGTCGCTTTTCTTTTTCTTAGCAAGAAAAAGAAAAGGGCTGTTTTGAACCCGGGCTAAAGGCTTGGAGGGCCTCTATCCTACCGCTAGATTACACCCGCACATGCGACGGAAAACTGC
>JAUWIS010000015.1 GCA_030605245.1 Methanobacteriota archaeon
AAAGGCATGGAGATACCAGGATATGACCCAAGAGGCGCATTCGGAATGGCACTGGCTTACGCAACATCTGACAGGGGTGCCTGTCATCAGAGAGCATGGACTGTGAGAGCAGAACTCCAGGGTGATTTAAAACCTGCATACTCACCTGAGGGCAGGGCAAAATTTGTGAAGGATGCTCAGGATTCAAACGCAATGCTTTTCTCACTTGTGCTATGTGATTTCATGCCGCTCAGTGCCAAGGATTATGTTGAACTGCTTAATTCCGCTACAGGTTTTGATTTCACGGAAGAGGAGTATATAAAAACTGGTGAGCGCATCTGGAATCTGACAAGAATGTTTAATGTCAGGGAAGGGATAACAAGGAAAGATGATACTCTTCCTCCAAGATTCATGAATGAAACTTTGCCGGATGGCCCTGCAAAAGGACAAAAAATAACAAAGGAAACACTTGACAGAATGCTGAACGAATATTACAACTTGAGGGGCTGGGATGAGAACGGAGTACCGAGGAAGGAGAAGCTGGAGGAGTTAGGACTGACTGTATGATAAGTTAAAACTTACCTATCTTTAAAAATTTTTAAGTTAACTGCTAATCTCCACCATAATCTTGTTTCCAACCTTGCTTAATGCAACATTCTCATTACCTTTTAGATGCAGACCTTTTTCTATATCTGAGGGTATTCTTAGTATTATGCCTCTTGCGCTTCTTGACAGTTTCCTGTAAAGTTTGAGTGGCTCACCCCAGAGTCCGAGTCTTTTCGCTATTCTAATCATCTTTTTTCCCTCATGCTCTGGAATAAATTCCTCACTGCAGTAGTTGCATCTTTCTCCTTTCTCTACAAATATGTATCCTTCAATCTCGGATATAATGTCATCTGTCGTTACAAGTTTTCCTTTTTCGCATTTCGGACATATTTTTTCTTTTTTCATTTTCTCACCTCAGTACCAGTTACCACAAAAATCGTATCAATTTCAGGGTAGTAGACAAAGATTATCTTCTTCAATCCTTTTTTTCTTACATACACCTCATACTTTTTCTTTCCAACCTTATCAACTTTGTAGGCATTTTTTATTGCTTCCCTCAGGTCAACATAGTCCCAGTTCCATTTTCTCATCCATGTGTTTTTGAAATGCTTACTTACACTTATTTCACAGGAATCTATATCAAACCTTTGCACCACATTATCACTACATTATGTAATGAATTTCATCCTACTTAAATATTTCTTTTAATGAAAAATGAGGATGTCATTTTCATTCAGGCAGATTGTCCAGAGGCAATCTGCCATTCTCTTTTCTTTTTTAAGGGATTGCATATCAATCCCTTCTTCTTTTTCTTTTTCGCCAGCCTCTATATTTAAAAAAGAGAACTAAGGGGTTGCAATAGCAACCCCTTCTTCTTTCTTTTTGACTCCCAAGGCTACTTTTTCTTTCTTTTTAAGAAAGAAAAAGGAGGCTTAGCAAAAACCATTTTAACCTTTAAACCAATCCTGTTTTTATGAGATACGCTCCATCACTTGACAGGCTACATTCTGAGGCAGCATTTGAGGTTCTTGCAAAGGCAAAAGCGCTTGAGAGAAAAGGTAAGCGTATTCTTCATTTTGAGATTGGTGAGCCTGATTTTGACACACCTGAGATTGTTAAAGATGAAGCTAAAAAAGCGCTTGATGAAAACTTCACGCATTACGTACCTTCTCAGGGCATAATTAAACTCAGGGAAGCTGTATGTGATTATATTGAGAAAACAAGAAATTTTAGACCGACACCAGAGCAGGTGCTGATTTTCCCTGGGGTTAAGCCCGGCATCTTTTATTCCATGCTCGCGCTAATTAATGAGGGTGATGATGTGATCTATCCTGACCCAGGATTTCCAACTTATTCCTCGCTTGTTGATTACATCAGTGCAGGGGATGTTCCATTAAAGCTTCTGGAAAAGAATGAGTTCAGAATGACACCAGATGAGATTAATGAGAAGCTCACAAAAAAAACGAAAATGATTATTTTGAACTCACCGCATAACCCTACTGGTTCAATGCTGAAAAAGGATGAGATAAAAGCAATATATGAGATTGCAGAAGACAACAATGTTTATCTTTTATCTGATGAGGTTTACTCCCAGATGACCTATGAGCAACCGCATTACTCTGTAGCAGAGTATGATAACGCTTCTGAAAGAACAATACTGATTGATGGTTTCTCTAAAAGTTTTGCGATGACAGGATGGAGGCTTGGTTATGCTATAGGACCTGAGGAGTTGATAAAGAAGATGACTGTTTTTCTGATTAATTCTGTTAGCTGCACAAACGCTTTTATTCAGAAAGCAGGGATAATAGCATTAAAAGATTTTGATTCTGTAAAAAAAATGGTTGAAAAATTCGGGAAGAGAAGAAATGTTATTGTTAGAGGGTTAAATGAGATAAATGGTTTCAGTTGTATCATGCCAATGGGCGCATTTTATGCATTTCCAAATATAACTGAAACAGGAAAAACATCAGAGGAGCTTGCGGATTATCTGTTAAAAAAAGCAGGTGTCGCTGTACTCCCAGGAACAGCATTCGGGTCTGGTGGTGAAGGGTACCTGAGATTCTCATATGCGTCATCAATTGAGAACATAAAAGAGGCGATAGAGTTAATGAAAAAGGTTTTAGGGTGATAACATGGTAGTTAGTAGTCATGGATTAGCAGATAGGGAAAAACTAACTACTATACATGGGGTGATCTAATGGAAGAATATATAAAAAAAATGTTTCCGGAAATAAAAGAGATTAAGGATAAAAAACTTAGAGAGGGTGTTGTGTCAATATGGTGTAATGCTATGGAAAAAGGAAAATGGAAAACGCTTGATAATATACCATTTACACTGTTAATTCCTGATGTTAAGAAAACACTTGTTGAGCATACAAGAATGGTGACAAGGATAGCTATGGGTATAGCAAAGGAAAGAAAAGACCTAAATTATGACCTTGTTGTTGCAGGGGGACTTACGCATGATGTTGGTAAACTTCTTGAATACGAGAAAAAAGAAGGCAGGGTAATAAAAAGCAGTCTTGGAAAAAGAATCAGGCATCCTGTGTCAGGGGCAGCGCTTGCAATGGAACTCGGTTTAGATTCACTTGCACATGTCATCGCTTCGCATTCAAAGGAAGGTGAGTTTGTTGAGCGTACACCGGAAGCAATTCTTATATATCACTGTGACTTTACGGACTTTGAGATTGAGAAAACAAAAATGAGGTAGTGTATGAAGTACAGAAACGAGTCAAAGTTGACAGAGTTGAAGACAGCATTAAAAAAATGCGGGCTTAAAAATGGTGACACAATTTCTTTTCATCACCAGTTGCGCAACGGAGACAGTGTTTTAAATTTGACATTGGAGGCGGTTAAGGAACTCGGTGTTAACAACATCAGACTGGCACAAAACGCTCTCTTTAATGTTCATAAACCTGTTATTGATTACATTAAGGATGGTATAGTAAGCAGGATTGAGGGAAGCATAAACGGTGTTGTTGGTGATTATGTTTCATATCATCCTCTTAAAAATCCTGCTATACTCAGGTCGCATGGCAGACGATGGGCTGATGTGAAAACAAAAAATCTGGGGATTGACATAGCAGTAATAGCAGCATCCTCTTCTGATGAAAAAGGAAACTGCACAGGTATTACTGGTAAAAATGCTTTTGGTCCCATTGTTTATTCTCAGATAGATGCAATGAAAGCAAAAAAGGTTATAGTTGTTACAGATAATGTTGTTGAATATCCCTGCACCTATCAGGAAATAACAGAAGGATTTGTTGATTATGTTGCTACTGTGGATAGTATTGGTAATCCAGAAAACATTGTTTCAGGCTCAACAAAAATCACGGACAATCCTGTGAAACAGCAAATTGCGCATGACTGCATATCCCTTATGGATGCTGCAGGTATAATAAAAAACGGCATGAGCTTTCAGTCAGGAGCAGGTGGTATATCTTTAGCAGCAACAAAGTATCTTGGTGAGTCACTTGAGGAAAAAAATATTACAGCATCATTTGTTATGGGAGGACTAACAAAATATCTTGTCGATATATATAACAAGGGTGGAGCCAAAAAACTGTACTATGCCCAGTGTTTTGATACTGAATCTGTTAAATTTGTTTCTGAAAATCCAGGGATGCCTGTTATGGACATAGGGCATTATGCTGACCCCACATCAAAAAGCAGGACTGTTGATAGTCTTGATACTGTTGTGCTTGGCGGAACAGAGGTAGATACAAAATTTAATGTCAATGTCAACACGCACAGCGACGGCCGTCTTTTGCATGGTATAGGTGGCCATCAGGACACAGCCGCCGGCGCTAAACTCACAATCATAACCGTACCATTGTACAGGAAAAAGAACCCTATTGTAAGGGAAAATGTTACAACAGTAACAACCCCTAATGATGTTGTTGATGCTGTTGTTACAAATGAGGGAATAGCAATTAACCCCAAAAGAAAGGATTTGTTGGAAAAGGTTAAAGGAAAAATAAATCTTGTGTCTATAGAAGAACTTAAAAACATGGCGTATGTTCAAACAGGGAAACCAGTGCCTTTAAATCTTGGTGATGAGGTAGTGGCTGAGATAAAATGGATTGATGGAAAAATAATTGATAGGGTTTACAGGGTTAAGGAGGAATAGTATGGAATGGAAAACAGGGATAACCAAGGTTGAGCCGAACAATCTTGTAACAAAAGGTTACAGGCAGGAGGATTTGATTGCAAATGTCTCCTATTCGAGTGTTGTTTATCTTTTACTGAAAGGTGAACTTCCGAGCAAAGAGCATGGTAGGATGATGGATGCAATACTAACCGCATGTGTAGACCATGGCATCACATCACCATCCTGGCTTGCATCCAGAACAGTCGCATCCTGCGATGTACCATTGTCCACTGCTGTTGCCGCAGGAGTACTTGCAATAGGGGATGCACATGGTGGTGCGATTGAGAAAGGAGCAAAAATTCTGCAGTATGGAATAAAAAGAATGCATGATGAAAATAAAAGTATGAATGAAATTGCAGCAATCCTTGTTAAAGAATCAAAAGAACAACATAAAAGAATACCTGGTTTTGGGCACAGGGTTCACACATCTGACCCAAGGACAAAAAAACTTTTTTCTCTGACAGACGAAATGAAAATAGCATCAGAGCATGTTGAACTATCAAAATGTATTGAAAAAAATTTTGAGAAAAACGGGAAAAAACTGCCAATAAATGTTGATGGTGCCGTAGCAGCAATCATATCGGACATGGGTTTTGATTACAGGCTTGGCAAAGCATTCTTTTTCATAGGAAGAATCGCAGGGCTGACTGCGCAGGTTTATGAGGAAATAACAAGGGAAAAGCCTATGAGAAAAATGTTTGATATAGAATGCAAATATGACGGGCCGGTGGAAAGGGATTTGCCAGAAGAGGGGTAGAATGGGTTCAAAAACAAAACGACTAAGGGAGTTAATAGCAAGACCAGGAATGATATTAAGGCCAGGAATTTATGATTCCTTAACTGCAAAACTCGCTGAGAAAACTGGATTTGAATGGGTTTTACTCACAGGTTATGGAGTTTCAGGTGCAATGCTTGGCAGGCCGGATGTAGGATTGCTGAGTTTTGGGGAAATATTACAAAAAGCAAGGGAAGTATGCAACACAGTTGATATTCCTGTAGTAGTGGATGTTGATACCGGTTATGGAAATGCAGTGAATGTGTTCAGAACGACGCAGGAAATGATATGGGCAGGAGCAGCAGCAATACAAATAGAGGATCAGGTATGGCCAAAAAGATGCGGGCATATGTTTGGAAAACAAATTATTTCAACAGAAGAAATGACAGGTAAAATCAGAGCAGCAACAGATGCAAAAAATGGGATTGACCCGGAGGTTGTCATCGGGGCAAGAACAGATGCAAGAAGTGTTTCCGGCTTCGAAGAAGTTTTGAAAAGAGGAAAAGCATATGCTGGTGCCGGGGCTGATTATATTTATGTGGAAACACCCAAGTCTCTAAAGGAGATTGAAAAACTGGTTAAAGAAATCAAGGCACCAATAACCTTTAATATCATTGAAGGAGGAAAAACTCCATCTTTCAACTTTGATGATTTAGAAAAACTTGGCGTAAAGATTTTATCCCTGCCTTTAACCACGCTTTATGCAGCAACCAAAGCAGTCATGGATGTGTTGGAAATAATGAAGAATGCAAAAAAGGTAGAGGAATGGGAGCATCTAACCATCCCATGGCCGGAATTCAATGAATTGATTGGTTTACCTATGATAAAGGAAATGGAAAAGAAATACATCCCTAAGGAAATTTTAAAGAAAATGTATAAGAGAACATGAAGGAATGTTCACGAGTAGAACTGAAAATTTTGGATAAATTTTAACTTTTTATTCTCCTTTCAACAGATGTTTCCCAATCTCAGAAAAGGCATTTTCAACATTTTCCCCTGATTTAGCGGATGTGAAAAAATAGTTTCCTCCAAACCTGTCTGCCATTTTTTTCATATCATTTTCATTGAATGTTGCCTGCATTTTCAGATCATTTTTGTTTGCAAGAAAAACTATCGGTATTTTATCTGATACATTATAAAGGTTTTCAGCCCATTTTGGTAAATTATCTAATGTTTCCTTTCTTGTTTTATCACAGACAACAAGCGCCCCTTCAGCACCCTGATAATAGGTTGGATGAACATTCCTGTAATCCTCCTGCCCTGCAATATCCCATATCATGAGCGTTAGTATAACATCAGGTTTTGCCCCATGATATTTTAGTGTGATAACCTTTTTTGTGATTTTTGCACCAATTGTTGATAAATATTTATCCTCAAACATATCATAAACATATTTTCTTATAAGACTTGTTTTCCCTACAGCACCATCCCCGAGGATACATATTTTTTTAATAAGGCGTTTCACCTCCCTTGATTTAACGCCGCCTATATGTTTTTCTGCTTCATTCTTTTTCTCAACCGCTGCCGATTTCGGGTTTATCTCTATTGCCTTATCAAAGCATTCAATCGCCCCCCTGAATCTGTGGAGATTCATCATGAGCGAGCCCATGTTTACCCATATCTCTTCATCCTTCGGGTTTATCCTTGTTAAATTCTCAAGGCATTTTACAGCATCATCATAATCCCCTCTCAGTAAATGAGCTGCTTCCTTAGTCTTCCATCCTTCAGCATAGTCAGGGTCAATGTTTGTTGCAATGGTAAAACAGTTTAGCGCTTCATCCGTCCTGCCAAGTGTGAGAAACGCATTTCCTTTCTCTTTATATGCCTCCTTATATCTCTTGTTAAGCTTAAGGGCTTTATTGAAACACATTATCGCATCGTCATATCTTTTCTGTTTAAGCATTTCCAGGCCTTTTTTGTAGTTTTCCTCATGTTCTTCCATCAAAGCTAAATGATGTTATGAATATTTAATACTGCCTGAACATAATTATTTATACAATAACATATATTATATAACTTGTGAATCACACTAAGTCATTATCAAAGTTCATTAACAGAACACATGAGATAGCAAGCCTGAAGTCTTATCTGAATGAAACAATCCAGGGGCATGGTAAAACTGTGTTTATAACCGGTGAGGCGGGGATAGGGAAAACAAGACTGGTTAATGAACTGCAGGATTATGCTGTTTCAAAGAATGTACTATAAGTCCGTGAATCTTTCAGCAGGCGACCATGTTTTTGAGGCTTTTGCTGATGATACCACATCTGATTCTGTTACTGCAACCATCTCCGCTGGTATTATTGAGTACGTCTCCTTGTATGTTGGCACAGCAGGTCCTGCTAATGGTTTTGCGGATATTTGGGTCTTTAATGATGCTACTTTTGCTCAGAGTGTAGACATTTATATTGATGGTGGGTGGTATGGTTCTGTTTCTATGGTTGAGCCTGGTGCTGCTGGTATTTTTTATGCTTCTGTGGAGTTGCCTGAAGGCGACCATCTCTTTGAGGCTTTTGCTCTTGATTATGGTACGAATGCTTCTGTTTCTATGTATATTTCTGCTGGTGGCACTATAACGGTTGATATTCATGTTGGTGGATCTCCTGCTACTGCAACAGCTACCGGCCCGGTTGGTACTACTGATAGTTACACTGTTACTATTACCTATATTTGGACTGTTTCTCCAACATCTGTGAAATTATATTACACTGAGGATTATGGTGCAACCTGGGTTGTTGCTGGTGAGAATACAAATGTTGTGTCAAAAATAGGCGTGGGGATTCAATACTGAGTCTACCTTAAAATATTCCCCGGTTTATCCTATCTGCTCTTTCACAATCCTCTCAGTCTCCTCTAAAAACTCTTCCTCAGTATTTTTTGGAATAGTTGCGCCGGCAGCAACATTATGTCCTCCTCCTATGCCTCCAACCTTTTTCGCCGATAAGTTCATAACAACAGATAAGTCAAGTCCTTTTTCAACAAGGCTTCTGTCTGTTCTTGCAGAAACCTTCACACCATCTTCTGAGTTTGCAAATGCTATTAAAGGCATTTTGTCAGCATAAGGAATGAGCATTCCTGCGACAATACCAACAATTTTTTCGTTGATGTTGTCTTTAGCATGGAAATACTGGATATATTTTCTTTTTGTGATTCCAAGATTATTAACAAACTGAAGTGCATCCACAAGTGTTCTCCTATGACCCTGAAGCAGGGTTCTTGCTCTTTGAAGATATTCATCCCTGTTGCCAAGGCATACATTGTATCCTATTTCTGTTTTATTGTATCTCCCGCATGAGTTCAGAAGTGTGGCAAATTCTTTTGCATCATGCAGTTCAGTGCCTGATTTCTCTTTTGTTAATATGTAAACCTCACCAAGCACCCTTTTTGCATTTTTATGACCAAAGCCTTTTGAAAGTAAAGTAAAAACAATTTTTGATACAATTTTTCTTTTCTCATCCTTGTTCAGATTAATCCATTTCCTCCATCTTTCCTCATCCTTCATATTTATATCCAAATCCTGCAAAAATTTTATACAGTTTTCCTCCCTCCCTGTTAAACCTGGAATAATTGGATCATTCGCATACTGGAGCAGTTTGAAAACAGGTTTTGTCTCCCTTCCAAAAAACCTGATATCAATGTTGCAGTCAATGACACCAGATTTTTCCCCATCCTGTAATATTTTCCTGTTGGTTCCTATGAGTTTCCCGTATTCTGAATCCTGCATATCACCTACCGCCCCAATAATAGCAAGTGCGGACAAATCAATATTTTTGCTGTTCATGTTTTTTGCAACAAGATATGTTAGCCCTGCACCGCTTATGTCAACCGCACCATTTTTTCCAAAAAGATGAGGGTTTAAATGATTGTTTGCTTTCTGCATATCTTGTATTTTATGATGATCAGTTATAACTGCATTTAATCCTTCCAATTTATCAATCATGCCGCTGCCCAGATCTGTGAACCATACAAGTTCAGGATTTTCATTTCTCAGTTTTTCAATCACATTTTCATCTAGTTGTTTAACAAAATCAACGCTGTGCTCAATTCCTTCCCTTTTCAAACACATGGATGCTATACTGCCTGCAGTAATGCCATCTGCATCAATATGAGAAACAATTTTTACCTTCTTATGTTTTTTTAGTGTTTCTGCAATACTTTTTGCTGTGTTAAGCATCAGCAGGATATAGGGTTATAGAGATAAAACATTAACCAAGGAGTTAGGGATCTGGGATTAGGGGTTAGGGGAAAAAGTATCATCACCTATCCCCAGGCTACTAACTACTGAATCCAAAGGCTTATAAAATCTAAGATGATTATCTTACTTATGCTTGTAAAAGATGTGATGATTAGGAATGTGATAACATTAAAACCAGAGGATACCGTGAGACAGGCTTCAAAAAAGTTTGCTGAAAATAATATCAGCGGTGCGCCTGTTAT
The DNA here is from genome assembly GCA_030605245.1 of Methanobacteriota archaeon. Taxonomy (GTDB): domain Archaea; phylum Thermoplasmatota; class JASEFT01; order JASEFT01; family JAUWIS01; genus JAUWIS01. Next base: position 9,888 of record JAUWIS010000015.1, read on the forward strand.
AAACAATGAAAAAAAGGTTGTTGGAATACTCAGTGAGGCGGACATACTGAAAATGCTGGAAGCGCATTACACAAAGGGTAACATTGTTTTCCTCCCGACCCCTTTTGATTTAATAGAGATACCATTCATGGAGGCGGTTAGAGAGGCGGAGGTTTACAGAGGGACAAAGGAGATGATAAAGGATATAGGTAATGCCTTGGTATCAGATGTTATGAAAACTCATGTTGTCACAGTAAAATCAGACAGAAGCATAGAGGATGCCGCAGGATTGATGGTATCAAAAAAGGTGAACAGGCTCCCTGTTGTTGAAAACAATGAACTTGTTGGTATAATAACAAGAGGGGATATAATAAAGGCATTATCAGTAAAAAATAATTCAGTGAATTAGTATCCAGAATAAAATCATCATTCACATACTTTTTCCTTTTCCAAAAAATGCGCTTGCACCTATCAGAAATATACCCAAAATGAACAATAGAAATGCAGCCTTGCTGTATCTTATATTATCAACCTACCTATAGCAAAAATCATTAGAAGTAAACCGGATACAACCATGATTGTTGCCCCAACAATCTTTATCTCCCTGAGTTTTCTGATTTTTTCTGTTATTTTACCTGCAAGTGCTGAACCAGCAATTATTGGAAGAGACAAACCAAATGCGAATAGAAACATTGCAGATGCTCCAAGAATGCATGCCGTTATGCTGTTGTTCCCAAGGGTTGAGAAAGCAGAACTTAGCATTATTCCTTCAAATGTCCCGGCAATGCAACCCAGACTACTCAAT
>JAUWIS010000089.1 GCA_030605245.1 Methanobacteriota archaeon
AGAACCTCATACTTTATTCCAAGTTCAGACTCATCTGTCTGCCCTTTCCAAAGCCCTGCCCTGGGTGTTTTGTTTATGATTTTTTCCGGGATTTTAAGAGATTTAGCAAGTTCTCTGATCTGGGTTTTATATAAGTCAGCAAGAGGCATGATGTCGCATGCCCCATCACCATGCTTTGTGAAATACCCCATAAGAAGTTCTGTTTTGTTTCCTGAGCCTACAACAAGATAATTGTTTTTGTTCGCAAAATAGTAAAGAACAATCATTCTTGTTCTGGCATGGATATTTCCCATTTCTTTCTTTTCTATTTTACCATGAATAGATGAAGCAAAATTTTTCACAACATCTGATATGTTAATAATATTATATTTAACACCGAGGCTTTTTGCAAACTCTAATGCATCCTCTGTATCCTCTTTTGGTGTGGTATTTGTTGGGAGGAGAAGACATAGCACCTTTTCCTTACCTAGTGCCTCAGCACATAACTTTGTGGTAACAGCAGAATCCAAACCGCCAGATAAACCAATAACAACACCTGATGCATCTGCTTCATTTATCTTGGATTTGATAAATGATCTTATGACATCCACATATTCTGGTTTAAATATTGGTTTTATCATGTCTTTCAACCAAATAGCATATCTACAAAGAAACATATTTACATTACGGTTGCTATGAAGGTTTCACTTGTCCAGGCATCACCAAAATCAGGGAATAAGGATGAGAATATCAGGATTATGAAAAAACATATTAAAAAAAGTAAATCCGATCTTGTTGTTTTCGGTGAACTATTTCTCACAGGGTATGAAAACAAAGACTTTTCTGAGTTAGCTGAGCCTATACCTGGTGAATCTGTAAATAAAATAATTGAGATTGCAAAAGAAAACAACTGCTACATTGTGTTCGGCATGCCTGAAAAAGAAAATGATAAAATCTACAACACATCTGTTCTTGTTCATCCTGATGGAAAAACAGATAGGTACAGGAAATGGTTCCTACCAAACTTCGGGATTTTTGAGGAGAAAAAATATTTTAAGGAAGGAAATGAAATAAATGTTTTTGAAACAAAATTCGGGAAAATCGGTTTATTAACCTGTTATGACATATTCTTCCCGGAAATATGCAAATCCTATGCTTTACAGGGCGCAGACATCCTGATATGCATCTCAGCGTCACCTGAAACAAGCAGGCTATACTTTGAGCGGGTGATGCAGGCGCGAGCTGTTGAAAACACATGTTTTTTCTTTTACACAAACCTTGTCGGCTCGAAGGTAAAATTCTGGGGCGGAAACACAATCATTGGTCCTAAAGGAGACATAAAGGCAAAGGGAGAATACTTTAAGGAAATGATTGTTGGATATGACATTGATCTGAATGAGTTAAAGGGTGCAAGAGAAATGAGACCTGTGATAAGGAATACAAGAGCGGAAATATATGAAAAATTGTGTGAAATGATGAATGCAAATATCAGGCGTCATTGAACATTTTTGTTGGTTTACAATTTTTTATAGATGTTCTTTCTATACCCTAAAACCCTGACATAGAGAATTTTATTAGAGAAATCAACATCAATTAACGCTCTGTAAACTCTGCAACCGAAGGTTCTTCGGTAGAGATTTTACGAGGAAATCCATGTTGCAGAGTTTAGTAATCCCCAATTCTTAGTTTATAAACATCTTCCCCCTCATAATGCTCTAGATAATGGAATGGTTTTTCTGTTATTTGTTTTACTTTTTTAACAATTCTTGCAGAGATATTTTTAGGTAGTTTCCTTAAAAAATTTCTGACCTTAGGATGCCACTCTACAAAATAAGTCATTTGTGTAAAAACTCCTTTTCTATTTCTTCCTGACTTATGTAATCCTCTTTTGGTGTTGCTCTCGCCTCTGCCAGTTCCTTCAATACTTCCGCGCTTAACTCATATTCTTCTGCAACTGCATGTTTTATGATCTCTATATCCTTCTTCATCGTTTCAATCTCTCCGTAAATTGCCTCAAGAGTAACTGCTTCCATACCTATCACCAATAGACAAAATGGTTATGAATATTTAAATGTATTTACTTGTATAAAACAATGCAAAGAAATAATAAAAGGAAAGGATATTCTGTTTTTACTAATCAGCTATTGTTTTTATCTTATTTTCCTTAGCCATTCTTTGCCTTTTTGTTTTCCCTCTTCTTTTGATAACCAATCTTTTCTCTCTGGGGTTTATTTCAATCATTACCTCTTCTCCAGCTTCAAATGGGAACAAACCATCTCTGGCTATCTCAGTTGGTATGTATACAAAATATTTGTCGTAAGTCTTTTTCCCAGTGGTTGTAGGGCGGTTAATAAATTTTCCTTTTCCTTTTAACATTTTGGTTTCACCGATTGGTGTTATGACTTGGTGTACCTATCCGATTTTCCGAATTACAATATGTATCTACAGTTTGGTAGCACAAAATTAATAAAGCAGGTATCACATTTACTCTTGGTGAAAAAAGATGAAAAAAGAAATAATGCCTACACTTATGATTTTCTGTGTATTATTGTTAGCAATATTTTTCTCTGGATGTTTAGGACAACATAATACGTGTCCTGAGTGCAATGGCTCGGGAGAATGTCAAGAATGTGGAGGGACAGGACTAGCTTTGGACTGGGATTTAAAATGTGATACGTGTCATGGTACTGGTGAATGTCAAAAGTGTGGTGGTGATGGAAAAGTTGGACAATTTATGGATGATGAAGGCATAGAAGACATATTGTCATTTATAGTAGTGATAGTGCTTATTGTTTTTATTGTTGCAGGGATTGCTGGAGCGGCAAAGTCACAAAAACCACCAGTTACCCAGCAACCACCACCCGTAGTCATCCAGCAACGACCACCGCAGCCTCTGCCAGAGCAAAAGAGGAATTGTGTAAGTTGTGGCAGGGCAATACCTTTTGATGCACAAATATGCCCATACTGTAGCCATGATTACCGTCAACCACAGATACCACAACCACCTCCACCAGTTCAACCGCCTGCACCACAAGTAACTCAACTGCAATACTGCCCAAGCTGTGGTAGGAAATTAGAACCGCAGTGGAGTGTTTGTGTATACTGTGGAAGGAAATTAAAGTGAGGATGAGAAAATGTCTGTATATATGCATTCAATAATTGTAAGTACGAATGTCAATACTTCTTATGACGCATCTCTACAATACTTCTTGTCTCTGTCTCAGGGCTATACCGTTGCAAATAGTGTTAGACCATCGCTTCTTGTACTTAAAAGGGGTTCATTTTGGGGTACAGGAGTAACAACTATCAAAACCACTCTAACCATAAATTTAAGTAGCGATGGTGAAAACACAGCAATTCAATGTAACTACGATTTCCCTACGGCTATTGTACTCGGAAGGGACAAAGAGTACCTTGGTAGTGAGGTCGAAGGATTAAAAAATTTTATATTAACCTCACAACCTCAACCACAACAAACACCGAATAAAGATAGGGTATGTGTAGAATGTAAGCGGAACATACCGTTTGATGCTAATGTTTGCCCTTATTGTGGGCATGATTATAGGAAGGTGTAGAATATGAAATATTGTCCGAAATGTGGAATGGAATTGCCAGAGGATGCAAAGTTTTGTGGGAAATGTAGTGAAAAGATACCTGAAGAAGAGCCTACACCAAAGCTGAAGTACTGTCCAAAATGTGGGAGAGAGATAAAAGAAGGAATGAGATTTTGCATTGGATGTGGAGCAGAGTTACTAGTTGCACAGCAACCTTTACCTGCTAGAAAGCCAACTGTAGAAATCGCACCAACATCTCAACCCATACCGTATCAACAGCCTATGCCATCGCCACCATCATTTGAACGACCTACACCACAGGATTACCCAGAGTTAGCAAAGAAGTACGATAGTTATGGGATAATTTGTGGGGTTTTAGCCTTCTTACTAGTCATTCCTTTAGGAGTGCTTGGACTTTATTATGGTTTGAGAGCAAGAAATTTAGATAGAACGAAAATCTGGGGGATAGCTACTAGTGCTGTTGGTATGTTTTTAGGTACCTTTCTCTCTTTTGCTTTTACCCTAATAATGTTCCCATCCCTGTGGGTTATTGACCTTATCGAATTAGTAATTACGGTAGCGCTTGTTTTGGTGGTATTATTATTAGTTCCTAGGAAGTACCCAAAAATGTGGTGATAGAACATGAAGAAATGTCCAAAATGTGGAACACAGTTACCAGATGATGCGATGTTCTGTGGAAGATGTGCTATAAAGTTGCCTGAACAAGTAGAGGAGAAAATACCTGTACAACCCAGACCAGTAGCACCTGCTTATAAACCGTCCCCTAAACCCTCTGTACCTTTATCCAAAATGAAATCTAAAACGACTATGATAATAGCAGCAATAGTAGTTGTTGTAATGGTGATTGCTGCATCCGCATTTTTTGGGCTAACAAAACATGAAACAACAAATGAAGGAGGAACAACTGATGGGGGTGGAACATCAGGTGGGGCAACTGACTCAGATGGTGACGG
>JAUWIS010000025.1 GCA_030605245.1 Methanobacteriota archaeon
CCACAGGGAGATATACCGGCTCAGCAGTATCAGCAGCCTCCACCTCCACCGTATTATCCACCTAAAAAGGATAAGACAGAACTAATAATATTCATAATTCTTTTGTTGGTATGCTTCCCTGCCGGGATAATATATCTGATTCTGAAGAAGGATGAAATAATTGGGTAAAACTACTGAGTTTCTGAGAAAAATTCAGCCTGTACTCCTTTCGCATCATCCAGACTGTGATAAGTTTAAAGAGCATTCATTTGAGATTAGGGGTGTAAGGCTGTGTGGGGGATGTATTACAATTTATCCAAGCATAACAGTTTCACTTCTGCTTTTGTACACAATCAATTTTTTTCAGCCAGTGTTTTTTAGATACCTGTTTTTTATAGGATTATTGTTCATAGGGCCGAAAATAATCAGCATACTTTTCCGCAGTCGTAGAAAAACAGTTAAAGTAGGAGCTAACATTTTAGTTGGAACAGGCATTGCTATTTGTATTTTCAGCATATTTTCTTTTCCATTTCCATTTGTAATGAATCTATTTATCTTTATTGTATTTTTCATGATGGTAAGTAGCGCAAATTTCCTTAGGGTTAAAAGCATTATGAAAACCTGTTCATCCTGTGAATATCATAGAAACTGGAGTATATGTCCTGGTTTCAAAGGTTTATATAGTAGTATAGAAAAGAATTTAAACGAAAAAGTAGATGAAGACATGGTGAGTAAATGATAAAATGTCCTAAATGCGGAAAGGATTTTGAGGGAAATGTTTGTCCATATTGTGGTTACAGTGTTCAGCCTGCTTTTGTACCACCAGTAAACCCTCAGCCATCATACTCTCAGCCACAATATCCATCACAGCAATATACCTGCCTTCTCTGCGGCGGACCTTTAACGTTTGTAAAGGAATATGCTAAATGGTACTGTCCAAGATGCAGGAAGTATGCATCTGAAATGCCGAATTATCCATGCCCAACATGTGGGAAACCTCTTAGATTCGTACCGCAATATCAGAGATGGTATTGTGATGTCTGCAGAACATATTCCTAAAATAGTAAACCCTCAAAAAATTCATATGGCTATCAAGTGAATAAAGTACGAAGTTATCATTTGTAATGGAAATGCAATCCCTGCCATTGTGAACAGTTGTCCGGGCGACCAATTTTTATTGGTTATCTTTTTTATTTTGGAAAATACGATTGTCCAAGCTAACATCATCAATGAAAAATATCCTGCAATCATAAGCAGTGAGATGAGGTAATATGTTACCAGAAAATTTACAATACCCATATACATCACTAAACCAACAATAAACGCAGGCAAAATCGCAAATGGAATGTCTGATCCTTTTGCGAATGTTTCCGTTTCGTTTGATATATACATCAGTCCCTTGGCTAAAGGAAGCATAAACATAGGTAGGGCTGTACCAATAAATAGACCAGTGAATAGTCGTATGCCGTTTGTAGTGCTTCTAAGATGTGAGTATGAACTTAAGGCATCAAACATGTAGATGGATAATCCAATTATCATGTACGCAAAAACATATTTATCAGGTAATCCAGCATTTCTATACCGACGAAACATTAAAAAAAAGATAAAACTGAAAATAAAACCAATGTATATCCCGGTACATCGGGCACACATTGGAAGTTGATGTCCACCAAGAAAAAAAGACCTTTCAGGTAATTGATGACATACAGTATACCCTATTATTCCAAATACAGTATACACGTCCACTTAATCACCGAAAGGGTTTAAAGTTTTAAATTTGTCAGTATGCCCATGGTAATGCGAGTAAACTAGCTCCCCATAGCAATGGTACAATGAAGCACAACAAGCATGGCCAGATTATTGCTATCACTGCTAGTATAATACAATTTTTTCCTATTCGTCTTTCTTCTGGGTTTGGTTTGGTGTAGTAGATAAATCCAACAATGAATCCTACTACTGGTATGAAAAACGACAGAAGATACAATAATATCTTCATTCCTCCACTCATAGGTTCACTCACTCCGGGTCCAGGTGCTTGATAACTCGGTGGTGGTGGCGGTGGTGCCTGATAACTTGGTGTTGCCATTCTCATTTACCTCCAGATATAGAATGAACTTGTTTATATTTAAATGTTCTGGTGAATTTATAGGTATTTTAATTTGCCATGTTCATTGAACCTACAATCGAGTTTATGTTAAGTGTGGTCAACACAAAATTTAGGAATCTTTCCTTCAGCTTGAATCATCATCGCTTAACGCCTCCTTTCAAAAACTCTTTCAGCACATCATCCAGATCAGGTTTTCCTCTTTCCTCAAGCTCATATCTTACCCTTGTGGATGGTTTATTGATTTTCAGTATCCTGCCTAAATCAATTGGTGTTCCTATGATAACGGCATCACATTCCGCTTTGTTTATTGTTTCCTCAAGCTCGCTGATTTGTTTTTTTCCGTAGCCCATCGCAGGAAGTATTTTTTCAAGATGCCCGTATTTTTCATAGGTTTTTTTTATGGAGCCGACAGCATACTTTCTAGGCTCAATGACATTTGAGTTAAACTTTTCTGCTGCAATGAAACCTGCACCGTATCTCATACCGCCATGCGTGAGCGTCGGTCCATCCTCAACAACAAGAACATTTTTGTTTTCTATTATTTCCGGTTTATCAACAGTCACAGGTGAGTCTGCCTCAATGATTTTTGCATTCGGGTTCCTGTTTTTTATGTTGTTTTTCACAATCTCAACATTTCCAGGTTTAGCAGAATCCATCTTGTTAATAACAACGACATCAGCCATTCTCAGATTTACTTCGCCAGGATAATATCCTATTTCATGCCCTGGTCTGTGAGGGTCAACAACCGTTATAAGCAAATCAGGTTTTATAAAAGAAAAATCATTGTTTCCCCCGTCCCATATTATAACATCAGACTCTTTTTCTGCCTCTCTCAAAATTTTTTCATAATCAACACCAGCATAAACAACACCGCCCATATCAATATATGGCTCATACTCCTCACGCTCCTCAATCGTGCAGTTATACCTGTCTAAATCATCATAGGAGGCGAATCTTTCGCATACCTGCTTTGTCAGATCAGGGCCATATGGCATAGGATGGCGTATGGATGAAACCTTTAAACCTTTACCCTTTAATATTTTGAATATTTTTCGTGATGTCTGGGATTTACCACATCCTGTTCTAACAGCACACACAGCTATAACAGGTTTACTTGATTTCAGCATAGTGTTTTTTGGACCCATGAGTATAAAATCTGCACCAGAAGCATTTACAACAGCGGATTTTTCCATAACATAGGCATATGGTAAATCAGAGTATGCAAGAACAACCTGGTCTGCATCAAATTTTTTTATCAAAACCGGGAGTTCATTCTCAGCATATATTGGTATCCCATCTGGATAATTTTCTCCTGCAAGCTCCTTTGGATATTTCCTTCCCTCAATATCAGGGATCTGCGCGGCAGTAAAAGCCAGAATCTCATAGCTGGGATTGTTCCTAAAGAACACATTGAAGTTATGGAAATCCCTGCCTGCCGCGCCCATTATAATGACCTTTGTTTTCATAAAATCTGAATAGCACTATGTTCATATATGCCTTTTGGAAAATCAATAGATATTTAAGTAGTAAAAATCCTTATCTTTTGATGAAGTACAAAATCCCAAGCAACAATGAGGTTTTAGAAATCATTAAAGAAATAATAAAAAAAGAAGGAGTTGTTGGCTCACAGTATAAACTCAGAAAAATAGTTGAAAAGGAACTAAAAAATATTGATCCTTCCTATAGAATCAGTGGAAAGAGGGTAAGGATGCTTGCAATAAAATCAAAAAATGTTTCTGTTGAAATACACACAAAAGAAGGAAAAGAAATTGACAGCATGAGCATCTGTCCTGTATGTAACTCAAAACTCATATCAATAAAGAACAAAACATTGTATAACTGGGATATCACAGTTGGGTACAGATGCAGAAGATGCAAATACTGGACAGGAAAAAAAAAGAGGATACCAACAAGATATGTTTTTGAGAAAAGATAGTGTCTAAGAAAACATATGAGAATACTTTTTCTGTAGTGGTATCAACTATGCGGACAGTAACAGTATCTACAACACCATCATAGAATCTGCGTCATTACATATACCACCAACTACACGCCTTTGCGAACTTTGGTTTCAGTCAGTGTGTGTGTCCACTGTTTGATCATGGCAGTTCATTTTGTGGTGGTAAAGGTGTGCCATAGTCCTCTGGATCTGGTTGCAAATATTCCACTACAAAGGTTGATGACCAAGAGGCCCCTGAATTATCAAAGTTGTCGGTGTCGGCTCGGCTTTCAACAGTTGATGCCCCACTCCATGCATTCTCATTCCAAAACTCAATGCCTGACACTTCATCCTTGTAAGCTAGATATCTAACGGTGACATGCCAGGTAATAGGCTGCGTATTTTCATCGTCATCATCATGGTCAGCAAAGTAATGCACCCTAAATTTATAAGTTCCATAAAGCGAGTTATTGGCACCAGAATAATTTGGCAATGTCATGTCTTCCGTTGCATAATAATGCTCAGGACCATATCCCCATGTATTGTCAATGTCTAAATAAGGATTTCCACTTCCTTGATAACCCTTATTACTGTAATAAATATGACGTCCTTCTGTATCCTCAATTGTTGGTTCTAGAACATGAAGGTCGACATCACTCTGATCCTGTCCCCATGTCAGCGTAAATGTAAGGCTTGCTTTACTTGCAGTAGACTTTATGGTATCTCTTAAGTACCCCGCCCAGTTGCTGAAGGTATTTTCATCAGTAGCGAGTATAATGAGATCATTGTCTCCCTGATAGAGGGGGATCTCCTGTGAAAATGAGCCGTCAACTACTGTAACCTTAAATTTTTGGTTGGATATAAAAAGCAAGGTTGAGTTAACCTCTTTCTTCCCCCCACTAATCGTTCCTGAGATGATAATTTTGTTTTCAGTAGTATCCCGAATGCCATCATCATCAATATCTTCTGGAGTGGTGCCAACAGGTGTGGTGCTTGAGTCAGTGAGTGTCACTGTGGGGAAGATGGTATCATCTTTGAAACCATTTTCCGCATGAGTATAGAGCTGGTTAAATGCGTTTAAAGGATGAAAGGCTTTGTAGCCCCAATGGAGGAAGACATTGTATTGGAATCTACCGCTACCTGCCGTGGCTCCTGAACTGTAAACACGGGTGAAGCCTGTTCCGTAAGTAAAAGGTATCTGTCTGGCATCAGTTCCTGATGCTGTTCCAGGATAGTTAGGATCATAGATATCGAATCGTCCATTAGTATATCCATAAACAAGTATGGCATGTCCGCCTACCCATTCGCCACTAGCAACTTGCTGATAGATACCAATGAGTTGAGGAGAGCCTGTCACGATTATCCCATGCAACCAGCTACAGGCAACATCTGTAGATGTAGGAGTCTGGTTTACAATCTCATGTCTCCAGGTCTGATCCCATATATCACTTTCGGCTATATGTGCCCGTGTAGCAAGTTGAATTGCAGTGTCATCATCCCGCCATTTATTAAGATCACCTTCACGATATTTCTCATACAAACCAACTCCTGTACTTGACTTCTTGTATGTATAGTAATACTTTGCAAAACTAACCATTCCCATACATAACCCACCAGATTCAAGGTATGAACCATAATTGGTGATAAACCAACCATCGGTTACTGGTCGGAATCCTGTATCCACAGAAAAGTTTTCTCCTAGGAATTCTGAGACTGCAAGGACAATTTTGATAGCGATGAACTTAGAGAAAGTCCTTGTGTAGAACGTTATGGTGTGACCTGTCGAATTTTGGGATAAGAATCCTGCAGAATCTAAAGCATTGTTTTCTTCATCGTAATAATAAAACCGCATTGCCTCATCAGCGGAGACCAGACTTGGATCATAGGGAAGGGTTACCTCAATAGCCTTATCAAAAGTCTTGTATTTGTCCCAAACCTCTGATCCATCGGTTTCGATATGAATCATCTTGCTGACTACAGAAGCGGTTTCAGGCAAACCACTGATGCTAGAAACATTCGCGTAGCTTATACTGAGATTAACTTCATCATTCGTAGCTCCTTCAGGTATCCCAATCTTAAGACCATAAAGCGGATTTGAATTATCCACCACTTCTATTATTCCACCGCTGAGATTAACTGATTGTGAAGCAACAGATATGTAACTGTCAGTGTTGATAATTATGTCTTCTGTCCCTCCTACTTCTGTCCCTCCTTCTTCTTCCTCACCATTTTTCCATTGAAAACCAACCAATACTGCAGATAGGATCAATACTATAACAATGGCAACAACCCCGATTGCTATACCAATTTTCGAACGTTTCGTTGGAGGATAAAACGGCTTTGGTGGAGTCGGCGGCGCTGGCTGTGGAGCAGAAACTGGCAGTGGAACCGGTGGTGTTGACGTAACTGATGGCGTTGGCGCAACCGGCGGTGTTGGTGGTGTCGGTGTAGTTGGCTGTGTTGGCACCTGCGTAGGCACAGGCATTCCCTGTTCTTCTACTCTTGCACCACATTCTGTGCAGAACTTAACACCTTCTTTAACCTCTTTACCACAGTTTGGACAAAAAACCATTTTTATCAATCCTCAAATACCTATTGCTTTAATCATTAATAAAGTTTACCAAGGAAAAAATACTTCGGAATTTCCTAACGGAAATTCCTCGTATTTTTGCTCAGTCGCTAACGCTCAATTATAATGAAAAATTGCTAATACAATTTTTCAAATACTTCGGAACACTTCGTGTTCCTCGTATTTCCAGATTACTCGCTACGCTCGTAATCTGTAAACGCCGAGGGGGAGATTTCCATGCCGTTGCGGAGAAGAAAAATGGCAAATTGCAAAGCAATTTGCCTATGCCGACTGATGCGACGGAAAATGCCTTTGGCATTTTCCTAGCAACGTACGGAATTGCAAAGCAATTCCGTAGTTAAGTCGGCAGTTCTTTTTCTTTTCCGCAAGTCGCTTTTCTTTTTCTTTACAAGAAAAAGAAAAGGGCTTTTGAACTCCCAAGATGCAAAGCATCACGAGCTAACTGTATGGTTGACAAATTATTTTTTAATGATGGATTGCTATGCAATCCATCCTCTCTTTTCTTTTTCGCCAGACATTTTTCTTTTCTTCTCTTGAAAAGAAAAAGGCTGCTCCAGGCTCGCGCCGTACCAGGTTGAGCCACCTCGGCATTGAGGATTTTGCAAAGCAAAATCCGAAAGATGTGGAAAGTTACACTTTCCACAGATGAGGAAAAATCAATATTTTTCCTCAAGAGGAGGGAAACTTTGTTTTCCTCTGAATGAGCAGAAATTTTCTTTGAAAATTTCTGCGAGCGCAAGGAATTACGAAGTAATTCCTTGCAGGGAGCAAAGTTTGCATAGCAAACTTTGCGAGCGAGAGGAAAAAACAAAGTTTTTTCCTCTCAGTGCACAGATTTTTCCTTCAGAAAAATCTGTGGATATTCTGTATATGGGTTAATACTTAATATTTTTTCCATAAAAAAACTTTGTTTCCCACATATTTGATAATCTACATTTATGCTTTACGAAGGATTACCTCTCCTTTCTCATCTTGATAATAAACCAATCTGTTTCCAACTTTTAGTTTTTCCGAAGATTTTTCCAGTATTTCTCTAACATTTTTCAAGATTGAGATTCTAAAACCAGCAGTAATTGTTGTTACCCCTAAAATCTTTTCTTTTGACATACTGACAAAATAGGTAGAAAAGTTTATTTAGTCTCTTGACAATATAGGTAATATAGTCAAAAAGGTGATGATGATGGCTGAGTTTGAATACAAAGAGTTTGTTCTTCCTTTCTCTAGAGGAACCGTCTTCATTGATGCACATATAGGAGAACTTTATGCACGTGAAACTTTTTGGCAACACCTTCAAAGAGACATTTTCGCCGAGCTACAGAAAGAGAAGAATGAAGGGTGGGAACCTATTACCGAAGTAGGACCCAGTGGTTTTGATGTTGGCGTAGTCAGAGGACATCCTCGTAGATTTCTCCAAACAAAACCACTCGATTTGAAAAACTTAGGGTTAGCTGCTCTTATGTTTCTATTTGGTTTCTTCTTTGTTGGCTTTGGAATCTGGGCTGCTGGCAACATGTACAGCGGTGGCGCGTGGTTGGGGTTGTTCTTCGGGGTTATTGGTTTAATACTTTTCTCTATTCCTTTTTTTGCTCCGATTTGGATGGAACCTACAAGATTTTATGTGAAAATGCAAAGGTGTAAAGGAGGAACACCTCCATCTGC
>JAUWIS010000156.1 GCA_030605245.1 Methanobacteriota archaeon
AACAGAACTCAAGATTTTCCAATTATACTTGACCATAATGCCCCAGAGATAAATTATACAACCATTTCACCTGAGCAGGAGTTAATTATTGTTGAGAACACAACAGTAGAGTTTTCTTTTAATGTTTCACATCCTAATAATCTGACATTGAATTGTTCCTGGTATGTGAATAATGAAATAAAAAATTATACTATTTTAAAAAACACATCTACTATCCAGAAAATAAACTGGTCTTATTATTTCAACTTCACATCACATGGGAACTACACAGTAAAGGTTGAGGTATCTGATGATAATGCAACTGTTTCTTATATATGGATCTTAACAGTAAATGATGTGAATGGAAGACCAGAGATAGAATTCTACTACCCACCTAAGAACATCATCCTTGGTAATCATTCCTGTGTAATATTCAATGTTACTGCATCTGATCCTGATGAGGATGAACTTAATTATCAATGGACATCAAACGGTGCAGTAGTATCCAACGAAAATAAATACATATTCTATGCTGAGTACAATGCATCTGAGAATGGAACAAACACATACCTCATAGAGCTAACTGTCACAGATGAAAAACTATCTGTTAATCATACATGGACAGTTACTGTTGTGGATATAGAAGCACTATATGCTGATTTGCTTAATCAAACAGAACTCTTAGAGGAGTTAACAGAGTTGATAAGCAAGATATCTTATGTGTGCGCCAACCTGAACCAGTCAAACCTTGATGAGTTAAATATAACCCTGCATGGGTTTTATGAAAAATATAATGTTTTGCTTAATCAGACAGGTCTTCTTGGAAACATAAAAGGGTTAATGGAACAAATAGAGGATTTAACAGAACAATTTGATGAATCAGAGAACAACGCAGCAAACCTGAGTTCTCTGCTTGATGAATTAAACATAATGCTGGACCAGTTAAATGTAAATCTAACCACAAAATGGGATGCACTTAACTTTACCGCAGAGGAAAAGAATGAGGCTGAAAATGAAACAAAAACAATGGAAAATAAAATGAATGACGCGATAGAGGCAAAAAACAAGGCTGAATACAAACTGGGTGCATCTGTTGTATGTGGTGTTATTGGTGGCATAATAGCAGGATTCCTTATATTCTTTTTAATAAGAAGAAAACTTCCAAAGAAAGGTTAGGATATGAAAATAAGATTTCTCGGAGGCGCATCCGAGGTTGGGCGCCTCGGAATGCTAATGGATAACAAATTCCTTTTTGATTATGGTTTTTCCCCATCAAAACCACCAAAATACCCGCTAATTCCTGATAATGTGAAAGCAGTTTTTCTCAGTCACTGTCATCTTGATCATTCAGGGATGATTCCGTTCTTATGCAGGAAATATAATCCTAAGGTTCTGGCGACATCAGTGACAGCAATGCTCTCTGAGTTGCTTGCAACAGATTCCCTCAAGGTTTGTAAATATGAGGGTTATCCTGCGCCCTATAAAAAATCTGATATCAGGAGAGCAATGAAAAATTTTGAGATAATAAGATACAATGATTCTGTAAGCACGGATGGGTTAAGATTCAGGTTTCATTCTGCAGGCCATATTCCAGGATCAACAATGTTTGAGTTCAATGATTCATTGTTCACATCTGATTTAAACACGATAGATACGCAACTTGTCCTAGGGGCAAAGCCGGTGAATTGCAAAAACCTTTTCATAGAAGGAACATATTCTGGTAGGGAGCATCCTCCAAGAAAAGAGGTTGAAAAAAGTTTTTTGGAAAAGGTTGATGAGGTAGTTGGAAGAGGCGGTAAGGTCATTGTTCCTGTTTTTGCTGTCGGAAGAACCCAGGAAATCCTGATGCTTTTAAAAGAATCCGATTATGAGATATGGCTTGATGGGATGGGTAAAACAGTGAGCAGGATATTTTTAGAAAACCCGTATTATTTGAGAAGCCCTAAAGGGCTGAGGAAGGCTATGAATAAATCAAAAATTGTTTATTCCGATCTCAGCAGGAAGTATGCATTAAAAGGGGATGTTATTGTTGCAACATCCGGGATGATGGACGGCGGTCCTGTTCTTGGGTATGTAAAATATCTGAAGGAGAATAAAAACAATGCAATATTACTCACAGGTTATCAGGTTGAAGGCGCGAATGGCAGATTGCTTCTTGATGAGAAAAAACTAAACTTTTCTGGTGTGAAAGAATCAGTAAACTGTGAGGTTGATTATTTTGATTTTTCTGCACACTGCGGGCATAAGGAACTTGTGGATTTTGTTCATAATTGTGAGCCTGAAAATGTAATACTTTATCATTCTGATGACAGGAAACCGCTTAAGGATTCTTTAAAAGAGTACAATGTTTACACACCAGATAATGGCGAGATCATAGAAATATAATTTTTTAGTATTCATATTCAAAGAACAGTGTAGATATATTCATCCCTATCCGAAGCAGTTGAAAATATAGTTTTCAGTATTCTCTCCATGTATGCCCGCATTTTATGCATCTGTAAATCCTTGTTTCCGGCTCATCAGCAGCCCTTGTCTGACGCAACCGCCAGTATGCCTCATTATGATGGCATTTCGGGCATTCAATTCTTATTTTTGGCAGGGTATCATTTCCCTCCAAAATTTTTATTTCTGTTTCCATGGATTTTTCTCTTATAACAGGGATTTTTTCAATCTCCTTTACAAAACCACATCTTTTACAAACAAGTTTCCCGTTTTTCGGATACATCAATGATTTACATTTTGGACAGAACATCAACAATGAAATGTTTGTTTGGATTAAAACGTTTTGCCTTCGGACAGATTACAACTCCTTCCTTTTCCCCAACATCTTCTGTTAGCGGATTCAAATGCTGAAGACCTGTTTTGTTTTTTTCTAGACCTGCAAGGT
>JAUWIS010000172.1 GCA_030605245.1 Methanobacteriota archaeon
CAATGAGAGGATGCGTTGGCAAGTGGAACATATCATGGGAGAGCTCAGACGTTTAATGGCGTAGTTTGGTGTGATATATCAGGGGTATGGACATTTACAGTGTCAGTCCCAAATTCTCCACCAAACACACCAGCTACTCCATCTGGTCGTACATTAGGCATAGTAAGCAGGAGTTATACTTATTTGACATCTACCACAGATCCTAACGGCGACAATGTTAAGTACACATTTGATTGGGGTGATGGAACAACAACCACAACAGGTTTTGTAACATCAGGCAGTACAGGTTATGCATCACATTCTTGGGGTAGTGCAGGAACATATTATGTAAGGGCATATGCCACGGATAGTAATTATGCAAGTTCTGGATGGAGTGGTTCGTTAACTGTAACAATAGGAGTGGATGGAGGAGGCGGTGGCGGAGGAAGTAAAAGAATCCTTCCTATCCGTCCCGGTGGCATTCTTGACGACGGTTTAATTGATGGTTTTGATATCGGAATACGAGGTAACGTGGCATTGCCTGGTAGGATGTTGGATGGCGATTTAGAGAGTTTGCCTGATTGGGAGAGAGGTTTTTGCATAAACAGGATTATAGGTATAATACGTGATCGCTTTGATTTGCCAGGCATTGGCTTACCAGGTATTTTCCCGTATACATGGTACTATGATGCCAATACCAATAATATGTATCAAACATATTATGTTAATGTTTCTAATCCTTTTAACAGCACAATCATCGTAAATTTGTCAATTTATGGTGTGCCTGATGGTTGGGATGCATATTTGAGCAATTATTCTGTTACTTTGGAGCCTAGTGAGTATGCCATAATAACGCTCACGGTTGTTATACCTAAGACTACAACAATTGGTCAGACTACGGTTTGGGTTGTTGGTACTATTCAGGATTATGATTATGTTTTTATGTGGGGTGTGAATGTTACTGTTGGAGAACTGCCTGTAGCAATCGCAAGGGTTGAGGCTTCTTACCCAGTAATTCTTGAAAACGATGTTCTTGTTTTCAATGGTTCTGATTCCTATGATCCTGATGGAACAATTTTTAGTTATGAGTGGGATTTCGGTGATGGTACAAATGGTACAGGAATGGCAGTAGAACATAGTTATGAAAATACTGGGAACTATATTGTAACATTGATTGTGAGGGATAATTATAATCTTACAAACTCCACCACCATTGATGTTTCTGTTGAACGTCACTCTTTCGAGGTAAGCATGCAGCAAATAAACACAGAAATCAGGCCTGGTGAAACAGCGGTTTATATGATAAACATAGAAAACACAGGAACAATAAGTGATACATATATGTTAAGAATGAATGGTCTGGATTCTTCTTGGAGTTATCCTGATAATGTGTATGTTGGTGTTTCTGCTGGCGGGTCAATAACACTATATTTAAAAGTAGCAGTCCCATCAGATTATCCATTAATGTGTAATACAACATATAATTTCACAATCATGGTATCCTGTATGCATGACGAGATGATGATGAGTAATGCACCCCTCATATATACTGCTGATGAAACATTAACAATGATTGCTACTAAGGAGAGTAAAATAGGATACATGATAAATGAGATTGAAGAGCTAATGGTTGCATTGGATAGTATGGATATTCAGGCTGGTGTCAAAAACAGTCTGCAGTCAAAACTGGAAAACGCACTGAATAAACTGAACACAGCACTGGATGATATTCTTAACGGCGATAATGATCATGCGGACAACATGCTAAACTGTGCACAGAATAAGATTAATGCATTTATTCATGAGGTTGAATCACAAAGAGGAAAAAAGATTAGTAATGAGGATGTAGATACACTAACAGATGTCGGTCAAACACTAATAGAACGTGTTGATGAAACAATATTCTCTGAAAACTAATATTGCTCTAGCATGATAGAGATAGACGGTTCTTTTGGCGAAGGAGGAGGGCAGATTGTCAGGACTGCTGTTGCATTATCTGCTCTTACAAAAAAGCCTGTGAAGGTTTTTAACATCAGGGCAAAGAGAAAAAATCCTGGGTTAAGTTATCAGCATCTTACTGCAATAAAAGCTGTTGCAGAAATCTGTGATGCTGATACAAAAGGAGCAGAGAAAGGTTCGTCTGTTATTGAGTTTTATCCAAAAAAAATCAAAGGCGGAAATTTTAGTTTTGATGTTGGCACAGCAGGAAGTGTAACACTTGTTCTTCAATGCTGTCTTTTACCATCATTGTTTAGTAATGAAAAAACAAAAATAAAAATAAGAGGTGGAACTGATGTGAAATGGTCTCCTCCTGCTGATTATTTTCGAAACGTTTTCCTGAAAATTCTTTCAAAAATGGGTGCAAATATTGAATTCAAAATTATGAAAAGAGGATTTTATCCTAAGGGTGGTGGTGAAATAGAGGTAAAAATTGAGCCAGTTAAAGAATTAAAAAAACTTGATTTACCTCAAACGATAGAAACAAAAAACATCAATGGTACAGCATTTATTTCAAATCTTCCAGAACACATACTTAAAAGAATGAAAAACGCAGCCGTGAAAAAACTTTTAGATTATGATGTAAAAATAAAAGAGGAAACAACCCACTCATTTTCACCTGGTGCCGGCATAATGCTTTGGACTGACACACTGCTTGGCGCTTCCGGTCTTGGTG
>JAUWIS010000171.1 GCA_030605245.1 Methanobacteriota archaeon
CATCCTTTAAGCAGCGATGTTTTAGTTGAAGAGGATGTTAAGCACCTACTGAGGCTTTCATCAGAAGCAGACTCTGTTGTTATTGGTCCAGGACTTGGAAACTCTGAGGAAACAAAAAAGGCAGTAAAAACTTTTGTTAAAAAATGCAGTAAACCATTGGTTGTTGATGCATCTGGTTTTGATGCTTTAACAATAAATGATATTAAAAACAAAGAAGGTGTTATAACACCACATAGAAACGAGTTTAAAAGATTAACTGGTGCATCGTTGTCGAATAATCCTGATAATAATGTAAAGATTGTTGAGTCACAGGCAAGGAAAACAAAAATGACAATTTTATTAAAGGGAAATATTGACATAATATCAGATGGTGATTCTACAAAGTTGAACAGGACAGGAAACCCTGGGATGTCTGTTGGTGGAACAGGTGATGTTTTATCCGGAATTGTCGGGGGATTACTTGCAAAAAATGTTTCTTCTTTTAATGCCACGCGAATGGGTGCATTTGTTAACGGTTTCGCAGGTGATCTGGCATTTGAGGAAAAATCTTATTCAATAATGGCTACTGATATTGTTGAGAAAATACCTGATGTGCTGAAGAGGTTTTTATGAAACTTGGCATCATATCAGATGTCCATTCAAATGTTGTTGCGCTGAAAAAGGTTTTATCAGGGTTGAAAGATGTTGAAATGATTATTCATGCTGGTGACATTGTAGGGTACAACCCTTATCCAAATGAGACTATCCAGGTTTTCAGGGAAAAAAACATTTTTTCCATACTTGGAAACCATGACAGGGCAGTAATAACAGGGGATACATCTGGTTTTAATCCTTTTGCTACTGATGCTGTTTACTGGACAAGAAATGTTTTATCTGATGAAAACCTTCGTTTTCTTAAAACTTTAAAAAACAGGGAGAAAATAAAAATTGGGAATACAAATATTGCTGTTATTCATGGTTCACCCTGGGATGATGAATATGTTTATGAAAACAGGCTTTCAAAAAATTTTTTGGATGAGGTAAATGCTGAAGTACTTGTTTATGGTCATACCCATGTTCCGTGCTTCAAAAAATTTGATAAGGGGATAATCATTAACCCTGGCTCTGTTGGTCAGCCAAGGGATGGAAACCCAAAGGCGTGTTTTTGCATTTTAGACTTGGATAAAAAAACTGTTGAGATAAAAAGAACAGATTATGATATAAAAGCAGTGGCACAGAAGATAATGGAATACAAACTCCCAGACATTCTGGCTTACAGATTACCTCTTGGCGAATAAGAAGATGGTTTGGTACCTACAAGTGTCTTTGTCTCATTAACATCTCTTATCTGGCGTATTTCCTGTGCAACCGTTGTAAGAATGTTGTCAACAGAATCAGATGCAAGTTCAACAACAATGTCGTAATCACCAGTTACCATTGTTGCTTTTGAGACCTTTGGAATGTCAAGTAAGTCCTTTAACACAAAATCTGTCTTGCCAACCTCTGTTTTTATTAGCACATACGCGGTTATTGGTTCATCCATAAAGAAGTATCTGTTTGTCACTAATTAAATCTTTTTATTCTTTCAGAACTCTTGAAAGCAAAATATTTTAACAATGTTTAAATGCCTATATGTGCATTCATGTCTGAGGTGAGTCATGGCAAAAAAGATTAGATGTGCAGCAAAAACAAAATCCGGGAAAAGATGCAAAAACTATGCTGTTGGCAGATCAAAATACTGTGCAGCACATAAAAAATAAATCAATAATCTAAAAAAACAAAAAGTCCTTTGTAGGTGTAATTTGTGTTATCAAAAAATAATAAAATAGATTGCCCAAGATGCTGGGTTAAGATGAATCAAACAGAAATAAATGTTTTAGGCCCTAATATAATAATAGATGTCTGCCCTAAATGCAATGGTGTCTGGTTTGATAAAGGTGAACTCAACAAAATTTTAAAGGACAGGAAATTGTCTGATTACCTTACCAAAGACATAGGAACGCAAACTAAAAGTAAACTTGTTTGCCCTAGATGCGGCGGGTTAATGGATATTGAGAATGCTGAGGAACTCGAGGTTGATGTATGCCTTAACTGTAATGGTGTCTGGCTGGACCAGGGAGAACTTGAGGGTTTAAAAACAAAATCAGAAAAAGGTTTTCATGGAAACAAAGAAGAGAAAGCTTTGGAGAAATGGGAGGAGATGGTAAAAAAGAACAGGGAATCATCCTTTAACAGGTTCATCAGGAAAATTACAAGATGAGATTTTGTTTTGATAATGTTTTGTCAGTTATAACTTTATTTTTTTCACCATTGCTTTCTTATCGTTTCGTCAAATCAACAACCCTTTTTGCTTTCCCTTCACTTCTTGGAAGACTTCCTGGTTTAACAATTTCTGTGCTGATCCTAATATTTAGTATAGAATGTATTTCCTCTTCTATTTCTTTTTTCAGTTTATTCAGATTACCTTTTGAGTACATTGTTTTTGTTGGCTCAACCTTCAACATTAAATTGGTTAGAACGCCTTTTTTGTATTTTATTATCTGATAGTTCTCAGAAACACCTTTTACTTTCATTATTGCCTCCTCTATCTGGGATGGGAAAACAATAACGCCTTTTACTTTCATCATGTCATCGCTTCTGCCCATGATTCTTGAATGGCGCGGGAGTGTTCTCCCGCATTCACATTTTTCC
>JAUWIS010000051.1 GCA_030605245.1 Methanobacteriota archaeon
AAAGGCATCTTAGAATCACATTCTGCTGTACACATGAAGAAATCAATAAAGCCTTTGACAGAATGGAAAAATATTTCGGGATAAAAAAAGGGGGATAAGGAGATAGATATACAGGCTGCACCTGATAAAAGGGTTAAAAAAGAATGATGTACATGTGCCTTTTAAAAAAATAGGGATTGTCTAAAATGAATAATTTGGATGAATTAAAAGAAAGAAAAAATGCATTAAAAAAGGCCAAGGTGTTCAACAGAACACTGCTGGATATAGGTGCAGGACCTCTATCAGTTGTTGCTGCAAAATATTTTAAATGCAGTGTTACATCAATTGATATTTCAGAAGAGAAACTGAGAGAATGGATAAGAGAAGCAAAGAAGGAAAAACAAAAAATTGCTTTTGCCGTTGCAGATGCAACTTCTCTACCTTATAAAAATAATTCATTTGATATTGTTTTCAGTTACGCTGCTCTTCATCACATTGATTTGAATGAAAGAAAGAAATTTTTAAATGAAGTATTTAGGGTTGGAATAGAAAAAATTGTTATAGTTGAATACAATAAAGAGGGTTTTGAGAATGCGCATTCAGAAGATGATTATAAACCAGTGAATCTTGATTGGCTTGAGAATGAGTTAAAAAACTTGGGGAAAACTGAAAAATATTTAGGTAAAGAAATGAATATTTATGTTTGCTTCAAAAAATGAAAATGGGAAAAAATAGGATTGATGGGATATGTTTAAACAGGGAAAAGGATATACCCATTTGCTTAAAAAAATAAGAAAGGAGGGGAAAAAAATGAAATATGTCTATGGTCCTGTGCCTTCAAGAAGATTAGGGAAAAGTCTTGGTGTATCACCTATACCGCCAAAAACCTGTTCCTATTCCTGTGTTTACTGCCAGCTTGGAAGAACAGACAGGTTCCAGATAAAAAGGGAAGATTTCTATCCAAAAGAAGAAATATTCAGGGAAATAGAGGAGGTTATGAAAAAAAGTGAACCTGATTATATTACATTTGCTGGTGATGGTGAGCCAACACTTTGCAAAAGCCTTGGATGGCTTATCAGGAAATGCAAGGAAAAATTTTCAGTACCTGCTGCTGTGATAACAAACTCTTCACTTCTTTTTATGCCTGATGTAAGAAAAGATTTATTAGATGCTGATGTTGTTTTACCATCTTTGGATGCAGGGAGTGAGTCTACATTTAAAAAGATTAATAGACCATATAAAGGAATATCTTTTGAGAAGATGGTTAATGGTATCCTAAAACTTAGGGAAGACTATAATGGAAAAATATGGATTGAAGTTATGCTTGTTAAAAACCTGAATGATTCTGATAAAGCGTTAACTGAAATAAAAAGTTGTTTAGAAAAAATAAACCCAGACCAGGTATACATCAATGTGCCTATAAGACCTCCTGCTGAATCGTGGGCTTTACCCCCAAATCCTGAGCGGATTATTGCAGCACATCAGATACTTGGGCAGATAAAAGAGATAATTAATGTTGAAGTTGGTGATTTTGGTCTCTCTGAGTTTAAAAATGCAGAAGAAGCAATAATGGAAATAAGCCAGCGTCATCCTTTAAGGGAGGAGCAGGCTAAAAAGATAGAAGAATATTTTCATGAAAATGTAATTGAATTACTTATCTCATCAGGAAAAATTGTGAGAGTAGGATATAGGAATAAAAAATTTTTAGTTGTGAACAGATAAACCATATTCACAGATATTTATCAGGGTAAAATATGGGAGTAAACAACTTTTAATTATGAGAAGATGAACCATATTTACACACGTCCTTCAAAGGGCATCCATCGCATTCTGGCTTTCTCCTGCAAAAGTTTTTCCCAAGTTCAACTATGAGGGCATGAAACTCTTTGTACAATTTAATGTTTTTTGGCAGGTTTTTTTCAAAAAAACTTTGCAGTTCATCATATTTTTTTGCATTTTTTATTCCTGTTCTTTCACACATCCTCACAGTATATGCATCCACTACAAACTTTAATTTTTCGCCTGCATAAAGAAGGATTGAGTCTGCTGTTTCATTCCCTATACCATTTAATGAAAGCAACTCATTTCGAATTTCATCGGTGTTCCTGTTAAAGAATTTGTTTAAATCTGAATTATAATTCCTATCCAGATATTTACAGAATTTTTTTAGTCTTTCAGATTTTTGTTTGTAGAAGCCTGATGGCTGAATGAGTGACTCAAGTTTTCTGATATCCACATTAGCAATTTTTTTATTATTTAACATCTTCTCTTTTTTCAGATTCAGAATTGCTTTTTCCACATTTTTCCAGGAGGTGTTCTGTGTGAGTATTGCGCCAACAATAACCTCAAATCTTGTTTCAGCAGGCCACCAGTGCTGTCTACCGAAATGCTTGAGGAGTTTTTTGTAGATGTTCATTAGTTTTGACATTGTGATCACAAGATTACACATCACATGCAGAGCTCATAAACTCGGTATGCTTCACTGTTTTTATTTTTCTTATATCTTGAATCATCTGCTTAATCCTACTACTCTCCCCTTTTACAACATATATTTCAAGACAGTTTGTTTCATCAAGATGCATATGCATCATTGTCTGGATTTCATCATATTCATGCTGCATCCTTAAGAGTTCATGCTTTGGCGCATTTTTTCCACATAGAACTGTGACAACCGCTATGTTTTCACCTTCCATATTCCATGCTGATTCATCCACAAACTTTCTTATACTATCCCTGAAACCTTCAGATCTTGTACTATACCCTTTTTCCTTTAACGCTTCATCAAACCTGCGCAGGAGTTCCTCATTTACAGATAAACTAACAATAGACATCTTAATAAGAAATACATTACAAATACTTAAATTTTATTAAGAATATGGGAAATTTTAAATAAAAATAACGCTATTCGGGATATTGTGTCAGAAAAAAGGATAAAAGGAATAGCAAATGAACTTAAAAACCATGCCCCATTCACTGCCTTTGGGGCTTTTACAGGGATCATAATCATGGTTATAATAGTTTTTGGTAATCTATCTTCAGATGCTTCCTACACAATCTTTCATATTCTACATCCAATTCATGTTGTGCTGAGTGCACTTGTAACAACATCAATCTACAAGAAACATAACGGTAAGCTCTGGACAGCGGTTCTGATTGGCTATTTCGGCTCAGTTGGCATAGCTACACTAAGTGACATAATAATCCCTTATGTTGGAGGAAGTTTACTTAATATCCAAATAGAATTTCATGTATGCTTTATCGAAAAATGGTGGCTTGTGAACCCGTTAGCGTTTGCAGGTATTGCAATTGGTTACTGGAAACCTACAACCAAATTCCCACATTCCGGGCATGTTTTGCTAAGCACATGGGCATCGTTGTTCTACTTCACGGCATTTGGAGCGGCAAACTGGATTCCCTTGATGCCTTTTGTATTTATATTTTTATTCCTCGCAGTCTTGGTTCCCTGCTGTGTATCTGACATAGTGTTTCCACTATTGTTTGTGAAAAAGGATTAATTTTTGATATCCAGTTTTTATGAAATATTCAGAATATCCTGAACAAAACATAAAACAACATCTTTAAGTAACCTGAAGGATATTCATATTTATGTCAGTTATAAAGTCCATAGAATTGGTAGGAAGCTCACCAGAAGGTTTTGATGCAGCAGTGAAGGATGCTGTGACAGAAGCGAAAAAAACTATTAGGAATATAAGAGGGGTTCGAGTACAAGATATGGAAGTTCTGATAGAGAATGATGAAATAAAAGAATATCAGACGCGAATAAAACTTTTCTTTACAGTGGAAAGAAAATAATTTTCATTCATCAGGTTTAGGATGCTTCCCGATTTCCATAAAATATCTAAGAAAATAAATTTCATTCCTCAGGTTTAGGGTGCTTCCCGGTTTTTATAAAATGTCTAAAATGACGTAACCATTTAGGGTCTTTTGGCGCCTCCTGAACAAATCCTACAAATTTTCTCAGTGTTTCCATTGTTTCTTTATGCACAGAATGCTCTATTCTGCATGCATCCTCCTCAGCAATCCCTTCATCAACACCAAGTATTTTCAGAAAACTTGATAGTGTTTCATGCTTTCTGCTGACTTCTTTTGCAACTCTTTTTCCAGACTCAGTTAATGTAACACCTCTGTATTTTTCATAATTAACCAGACCCTGTCCATCAAGTTTCTGAAGCATCTCTGTGACAGATGATGGTTTGTGTCCAAAAAATGATGAAATATCAGATGTGCGCACAAGCCCTTTCTTTGACTCAATTCTATAGATAGCCTCAAGATAGTCTTCTATGCTTTCGCTTAATTTTTTTTTCATTAAATAACCTAAATTCTTATAACCATAAGTCTTCTTGCCATTCCTCTGCCAACACCAACAGTATTCCTTTCAACCTGGACAACAATTGGTCCTGGACCAGCTGAGATTGTCCTCACTATTTTCCCCTCAGATAAGCCCATTAGTGACAATTTTTGCACTAGACCATGCCCTCCCTCTACAGAGACAATGCGCGCAATACTACCTGGTGGGAGTTCTGATAAACTCATCATGTTTTTACCTTCCCGTATCTCTTATTGACTTAAGGGATTGTAACCCTTTTGGTGTCAAAGTATACATTTTTGCTGAACTGCCCATGCAACCCATACACAATCTGCATTTGCTGTTGCCTGAAACCTCTTCAATATATCCATCATGTCTCATGTATGCAAGAACTGCCTTTACAACACTTTCATTTTTATTCAAATCTGATGCAAGTGTCCTGATACTGCATGTGCCTTTTTTTATTCCCATAAGAAGCTTTGTCTGAAGTACGGATTTGTTCATGTTTAACACTTCATCGAAATTATCGACAGTGTTTTCTTTTCTATTTCTTAACATCTTTTTCTCCTATTATTCCCATTTTTCCCTTTTTTATTTCCTAACATTTTCATCCTCTCCATTTATCACCCCTGTTCTATCAGATTAAACTTGTTAGCCCAACACATATTGCGCCAAGTATCATGCTTATAATACATATCTTAGGATATTTTCTGATATTCGCTGAAGGAATCAACTCCTCTACTGAGATATACACCATGAATCCGCCAGCAAGTGCTAATGAAGCACCCAGAATGCTCAGTGGCATATCTTTAAGAGTAAAATAACCCAGGATGAAACCAAGTAATTCGAACAGGATTGTTCCTGTTGTTATAAAAAACGATTTTGCTTTTTTCTTGGTTACAGCATACAAAGGCACAATTGTTGCGATGTTCTCTGGGACATCCTGCATTGCAATCCCAAGGGCGATTATAATTCCAAGATGCGGTGCTAATGCAAACCCAATACCAATTGCTAACCCTTCCGGTATATTATGTAAAGCTATCCCAATAACCAGCATGGTAGTTGTCCTCTTAATTGATGGTTTTTCTTTCTTACCCATCTCTGGATTAATGTGAGGTACCAGTTTATCCACTGGATACATCATACCAATCCCTGCAAAAAATGACAATATTATCAGGTAAGCTGGTGCATGTTCTAAACCCTCTGGAATTAATTGAAAAAATGATATTAGAATCATCATTGAGGCTGCAAATGCCAATGAACCATGTAAGATGGTTTTACTAGGTTTTTTTATTAGCCCGACTAATGAGCCTAATGTTTGCCCTGCAAATATTAGAAATATTATTAACCACAGACTAATCATTTTTATTCTCCATGATTTTCCCCTTTAAGAGTTCTGTTTCCTCACTCATTTTATCCTCAGATTCTTTCTTTATTTAATTTTATCTTTTAACCAGCCAATTCTTACATTTGTTCTTTGATCAAATTGTGGAACATAAGGTTTAATGTCCAGCAAAGGAGTTTTATCCAGCATATCAACCTGCCGCACTTTTAAAATATTTCTCTTCCTCTCAATAAGTTCGACAACAGAGATACCTATAGGATTAGGTCTATTATAGTGTCTAGTTGCAAAAAGCCCATGCTTCTGGTCATCTAAGAAGGTTTTTGTAAGAGACTCGTAACCAGTCGCCTCATGAAAATAATAGACCAGATAAATATGAGAAAATCCTTCAATATCTCTCAACCCCTCTTCATATTCACTAAATACCTCTACCTCGCCAACTTTGTCTGATTTATATCCCTGACATGGTATTTCTTTCCTATCTTTATAAGGCGTGTGTATTATTCCTATAGGTTTTAATCTAGTTATATCCATCATCTCTTTCTTTTTTTGATATAATATATTACAAGAAGATATAAAGGCAGTAAAAATATTGCAGGCGGATACGGCGGGGCATATGTTCAAATGAACCCTTCCAGAGTATTGAACCAGCCACCTTCTTCGCCACCTGGTATTGATTCAGTAATCATTGCAAAGATATCCATGCCTGCGACTATCCAGATTAGTATGCTTCCCATT
>JAUWIS010000164.1 GCA_030605245.1 Methanobacteriota archaeon
AAATGCACCAAGTATCGCAGTGGTAATAATAGGTGCAACCCTGGACCCAAGTTTGTATTTCAACGCAATTGATTTTGCATCCACTGTCATAACTTTTGCGTTCATTTCCATCTCATCCTGTTTTTTGTTTGTGTTAATCAAAACCGAACCATTTTTTTTCAGTCCTTCTAAAACATTCACAGTTTTTATCAAATTCTGGTCAAGAACAACAACAAAATCAGGCTCATAAATCTGATATTTTATCCTGATTGGTTTATCATCTATACGCGTAAATGCTGTCACAGGCGCCCCCCTTCTTTCAACACCAAAAAAAGGGAAACTCTGAACATCCTTGCCCTCTTTGAAGCATGCATCCGCAAGTATGTTCGCTGCTGTTACAGCGCCCTGTCCCCCTCTGCCATGGAAACGTATTTCTATCATAAAACCTGAATAGCGTTTGTTAGAAATAAGTTTTGCCTAAGACTCATGAACAAAGTTCATGTTTGATCTTATTTTCTTTAAAATAAACCAGACAAAATGATTTTTGTATTTATTCTGTAATTCTTTTAATTTCCAATCGTTTCCGGTTATTATCTTCCTGCAATTTTTACTGCCGCAGTTACATTTTAAATTATAAGCTTCCATAGCATAAGTCATAGCATAATCATGGCACAACTCTTCCCCTCGATTAATATCATGCAGAGCAACATAGGTAATTTGGCCATCAAAACCAACATTCGGCTCACATGAATGATTGATAAAAATTGCATTATCTTTTATTTCTTCTTTTGTTCTGGGACCAAGAAAAAAATCCTCCTCTATTTGCAGACAGTATTGTTTTATTTTTTCATCAAGTTTTTTGAATTCCTCTTTACTAATAATATGACCGTTTTTAATGGCTATTATTTCACCTTTCTTAATGAATTTTTTGGCAAATAATCCTTTTCCGTCTATTCTGCTGCTTCCCCTAACCTCTGTTTTTTGGGATATGTATGATTTTATACCTGCCATATTCAATTAATATCGCAGACTCATCTAATAATCTTTTCTATACTTCTCTCCCAATCCTAACCGCTTCCAGACAAAGTTTATCACTCCTTCTGAAAACCATTTTTTACCCGAACAATCTGTTAACCATCCATTCAGGATTAAAAGCTATCAGGTCCTTGTATTCCTGGCCTGTTCCAAGAAACATTATGGGTTTCCCTATCGTGTATGCTACTGAGAGGGCTGCGCCGCCTTTTGCATCCGCATCAATTTTTGTCAATACCACGGCATCTATACCAACTGCATCATTGAACGCTGACGCCTGATTAACAGCATCATTGCCTGTTAATGCATCACCAACAAAAACAACTAAATCAGGTGCTGCAATCCTTTTTACTTTTTTCATCTCATCCATGAGATTAATGTTTGTTTGCATTCTGCCGGCAGTATCAATAAGAACAGCATCCTTTTCCTTGCCCCGGCATGTTCCACTGCATCATACGCAACAGCAGCAGGATCAGAGCCTGATTGGTGCTTTATGAGTTTCACACCAAGTTTTTTTGAATGTATTTCTAATTGCTCAATTGCTCCCGCCCTGAATGTGTCGGATGCTGCAAGAACACATGATAACCCTTTTTTCTTAAGCAGGTACGCGATTTTTGCTATCACTGTTGTTTTCCCTGAGCCGTTCACGCCAACGAACATGATTTTCACAGGCCTCTCATGACTTTCAATAATATTATCAAAGTTTACTGTGTTTGATACCAGAACATCTGAGATAGATTTTTTTAATGTAGACTCAACGAGGTCTTTAACATTCCTCCCGATTTTTTGTTCCCCCAGTTCCTTTTTCACATCCTCTTTTATCTTGTCTATTACAGGCATGGCAACATCTGATTCAAGTAAAACAAGTTCCAATGCCCACAGTATATTATCTACTTTTCCTTCTTTGAGTTTACCAATTTTTTTTTCTTCCTTAATTTCTTCATCAACCTTTTTCTGAAAGATCCCAAGTTTTTCCTTCAGTGTTTTAAACATGTTTCATCTCAGAATACCCTTTTTCTACTTTTTCTGACAGAGTATTTATCTCATTTTGCATCTTTTCCATTGACTCAACAATCCTTTTTGATGCATTATCCAACATTTTTATCCTGTTGTCTATCCTGGTCACGGTATCATCAATATCTCCTTCTATGACAACACCCGCACCAACAGATGCAACAGACCTGTTCTTTTTTTTCATTTTCATAGGAATAAAAACTTCAGCGCCTACCGGAACAAGAAACTCATCATTCTCATTTGCATTCCTGTAATTCATTAGTGTTTCCTTTGCTGTAAGATTCTCATTTGCAGAAAACTCAAGAAGTTCAACCTGTTTAGCGAGAGAAGATAACTGGTTTTTCCTGAGTTCAAGCAGGTACAATAATTCCTTTAATTCTTCTTCATTCATTTATCCACCTTTCGTAAGTTGCTTAAGCAGAGGATCAGTTATCTCATCATTTTTCAATTCTTTCACATGAGATATTTTTATATTCCCCCTTTTCACCTTGTGCCTGCTCCCGAAATCAGAATAAATCTTTTCTTTTGGATCAGAAGACATGACCTCTTTTGTAAATACCTGATACCTGTTTCCCATAAGAAAACTTCCTTTAACCCTGTAAACCTTCTTTACTTCCTCTTTTTTCGGAACAATTTTCTTTTCTGCTTCCTTTCTTGGTGCAGGTGTTTTAATCTTTTTAACTTCAGCCTTTTTCTCAGTTTTTTTCCTGCTTTCACTCTTTATTGGTACCTCCTTCTTCCCTTCGGG
>JAUWIS010000037.1 GCA_030605245.1 Methanobacteriota archaeon
GATTAGAAGAATCCTCTATTGTAAATGTACTTAACACAACATTCAACAAAACAAAAGTTTTTATCAAGAGTAATTCATCTTTTACTGGTTCATGGTATCTGAATGTTAATGTTTTATATCAAAATAATACACCAGTTAAAAATGCTAGTCTGCTTGTATGTAATGTTTTTATGGCTGATATTTTCAATGATTCAACAGATGAAAACGGTCAGATAAAAAACATGGTTGTTCGTGAGTACTCTTGGGCAACAATAGAAGAAGGAGACTTTTCAATAAATCTAATAGTATACCGGACGCCTTATCTTATCACCGCATACAAAAACGGATATTATGGTTCTGCAACTGTTGAGATGAATAAAAGCAGGGAGATAACAATTTACATAGAAGAAGATAAAACACAGCCAAATGCGGAGGCAGGTGATGGCAAAACAATAGATGAAGATACGGAAATAGAACTGAACGCGAGTTTGTCATCAGACAACATTGGAATCATTAATTATACATGGGGGTTTGTAGATCAGGGAAAACAGGTAACTCTATATGGTAACACTGTGAAATACAGTTTCATCCAACCAGGATTTTATATTGTTACATTAAATGTTTCTGATGAAGCAGGGAACCGTGATACTGACATCGTTAACATCACAGTAAAGGATATCACAAAACCGGTCATAGAAAATGTTTCAACTCAGATGACATACACGGATTGCAGGGTTGAATGCATAGTGGATGATAACGTTGCTGTGGAAAAGGTTGAAATAAGTATAGACAATCATTCCTGGAAAAAATGTGTCAAAGAAGGAAAACAATATACCGGGGAAATAGGACTTGGAACAGGAAATAATACTATTTATATTAAAGCAACAGATTCTGCAGGAAATGTAAACATAACAACTGTCTCTGTTTTTGTGAAAACAATTGAACAGCCATTTCCCAAGTTCATTTATGAAGCAGCTGGGCTTATTATCTTCCTAATTTTCTGTATGTGTTTAACCATTGTTTTAGAGCATAAGCCAAAGAGGAAGC
This sequence comes from Methanobacteriota archaeon, assembly GCA_030605245.1. Taxonomy (GTDB): domain Archaea; phylum Thermoplasmatota; class JASEFT01; order JASEFT01; family JAUWIS01; genus JAUWIS01. Next base: position 1,027 of record JAUWIS010000037.1, read on the forward strand.
GTAAATCATAATTTCTTACCTTAAAAACCTTACACCTTAAACCTTAAAACCTTTTATCTGCATTATTCCTTGATGGGTGACTGGGCAGAAAAATACAGGCCAAAAAGTCTGAAGGATGTCGCTGGGAATAATGAAGCATTAGAGAAAATAAGGAAATGGGCAATTGGATGGGAGAAAGGAGTTCCTAAAAAAAAAGGGATTATACTTGTCGGAGGCCCTGGTATTGGAAAGACAACATCTGCATTTGCACTGGCTAATGATTTCGGCTGGGGTGTAATAGAGCTTAACGCCTCTGATCAGAGAAACTATGAGAAAATAAAAAAGGTAGCCATGTTTGGTGGAGTTTATGAAACATTTACAGACAATGGCGATTTTATTTTAAGCAAAGAAGGTGGAAGAAAACTAATCATACTTGATGAGGCAGATAATTTATTCGGGAATGAGGACAGGGGTGGAATGAGGGCTATTGTTGAAACAATAAGAAATACAAAACAGCCTGTTGTTCTGATAGTGAATGATTACTATGAACTTACAAGAAAATCAGGTATAATAAAAAATCTTTGCCTGACAGTAAAATTTGATAATATAAAAGAAAACAATGTGAAGCATGTTTTAAAAAACATATGTGAGTCAGAAAACATTGAGATATCGTTTGAGGCGCTTGAAAAAATAGTCAGGCATGCAAATGGTGATTTAAGGTCAGCAATCAATGATCTGCAATCATTATGTGCTGGCAGAAAAAGGGTTTCAGCAGAGGATACAGTTACACTTGGAAACAGGGATTTAAAAAACACTATTTTCGCATCCTTAGCCGACATATTTAAACCAAAAGATATACAAAAAGCAAGAAATGCTGTTTTAAACCTTGATGAAACACCTGATTACCTGATTTTATGGATTGATGAAAACCTGCCGGCAGAATACAGGGACCCTGAGGATTTAAAAAATGCTTATGAACGTCTTTCGCGAGCTGATGTTTTCCTTGGAAGGATAAGAAAAAGACAGTACTATGCTTTATGGGGTTATGCCAACAATCTTATGAGCGCAGGTGTTTCAGTTGCAAAAAACAAATCATACCCTGGTTTCACAAGGTATCATTTTCCTTTGTATCTTTCAAAAATGAGCAGGACAAAAGGCATAAGAGCTGTGCAGAATTCTGTTTTACAAAAAATCGGGAAACTCTGCCATACATCAAAGGCTACCGTAAGAGAAGACATTCTGTTCTCCTTCAGATATTTGTTCAAAAATGACAGTTTTTTTGCTGTAAAGATGATATTAAAACTGGATCTTGAGGATGAGGAAGTAGGTTATCTTCTAAATGAAAGACCTGATTCTGTCAGGGTGCGACATTTAATAAAGGAGGCAGAAAATTTTCAGGAAACAAAAGAGGAAGTCATGTTTGAGGGTTATGAGAAAGAAGGTTATGAGCAAGTAGAAAAAATAAAAGAAGAGGCAAAAACAGAACAGAAAAGTCTTGGGGAGTTTTGAAAAAATTAGAGAAATAATATGTTGTGGAAAGATACTGAATGAGTATGAGAACACGGGAAAAAAGAGCCTGTAGGAACTAAACATCTGAAAAGTATTTAAAGGTTTTGTATAAATCGTTCCAATTGGTGTATTTGAGGCCGATGTTGTTTTCATCTGACCTGTGGCTGTTGGAAGTGAACACCTTGTTTGCGTTAGTATTATCTAAAGATTGGTGTGGAGAGACAAAAAAGAGTGCGAGCAGACAGGGGGAGACAAACGAATGTTTAAATGTCTGCAACCCATTGGGTGTTTGAGGTGAAAAAGTTTTATGTCGCGCGGTATAAGTGGTAAAAAGAGAACAAAGACTAAGAAGAAGGGTGAGAAAAAGAAGGAGAAAAAGAAATAAAAGAGCCGAAAAAAATAGAACAGAAAAGTCTGGGGGAGTTTTGAAAGATTAGGGAAACAATATGGTGATATATAAAATTCGTCCTCCAGATGGGTTGAGGCGACCAAACGAGGTTCAAGGTAGTGTTACAGAGTTGATAACTAAAGGAGAATGAACCGTTTCAATCCTTGTTTTAATGGATGTTGCTCTTCAATTTTCTGCAGCTTCTTCCTGTGCCTGGGCATCCTGAAACGCACCTGCCTGCTCTGTCGCCGTTCGCAAAAAAATGTTTTTATTTTCTGTTTGTGTTAAAATCCTTCCCAATCCCCCCCACTGGAAACCCTAAAGGGTTGGATAGAGGTGAAGGCACGAAGGCAGATACCCTCTGTTAGATGAAGTCCCAAATAATTATTTACAAAAAACTATACTAATAGATGAGAGAATTATTTGTATCACTACTAAGGCTATTATTAAATAAGTTAGATAACGCATTTGGTTTTGAAGTTTCTCTGAATCAATACCCATCCTAGCAAAAAGAGACATGCTTCTCTTCTGTGCATGTCTGATATTATCTACCGGAGATCGTCCATCATGTAAAAGCTCTTCGTGAATATCCACCAATAACTGATGATATGGTTTCTTTAAATCCTCATTAACTTCCTTTACTACTTCTTCTCTCCCCATTTTGCCCTCCTTGCTCGGGATTTCATCTAACTCAGGTATATACTACATCAATGTCGCGTATCCTTCTATTTTGGCATTATATCTGAATCTCATTTTTCTCATTTCCTACATGGTTGTATTGTATATTAAAAATATTGCCTGCCCTCTTCCCGACTCCGCCAACCATCCCCTCCAAAAAAGGTTTCCCCTGTCCTCATTCCAAATTCATCATCAAAAATTAAAGTTCACTCCCAAAGAACGCCTTATACGCCTGATATGCAGAGTAAACATCTGCCTTTGATGAAACCTCATAGGGCGCATGCATTGCAAGTATCGATGGTCCGCAGTCAAGCACATCCATGTTGTACTCTGCAAGATATTTTGCTACTGTTCCACCTCCGCCTTCATCAACCTTTCCAAGCTCACCAGTCTGCCACGCTATTTTTTTGTCGTTAAATAGTTTCCTTATTTTCCCAATATATTCTGCTGATGCATCGGATGCAGAGTATTTTCCACCGCCGCCAGTGTATTTTGTAAGCACGATACCAAATCCAAGTTTTGATGCGTTCCTAAGTTCAAAAACATCTTTGAATGTCGGGTCAAGCGCTGCGTTCACATCCGCTGAAAGCGCTTTTGAATTAGACAATGCATTCTTCACTTTTATCTCAGAGTAATCTGTTGTTAATTTGACAAGTTCAGATACAAACTTTTCAAAGAACATGGATTTCATACCTGTGTTTCCTTCACTTCCTATTTCCTCTTTTTCAACAAACAATGCAACAGATGTTTTTTCCGGGTTTTTTGTTTCATTTACAGCCATGAGTGATGTGTACGCGCAGATTTTGTCATCCTGGCCATAGGCGCCTATCATGCTTTTATCAAAACCTATCTCTCTGGGAATAGTTGCAGGCACCGCCTCAAGCTCAGCGCTCATAAAATCCTCCTCAACAATACCATATTGTTTGTTGAGTCTGTCAAGAACTGCAATTTTTATTTTTTCTTTCACATCCTTGTCTTTTACAGGTATACTGCCTACAAGAATATTCAGTTCCTCACCTTTTATGCCTTCAGGAAGTTTCCTTGTATCCTGAAACTTTCGTGAAAGATGAGGCAGCAGGTCAGGTATTATGAAAACAGGCTCATCAGGATTTTCACCGATTTTTATGCTAACGGATTCACCATTTCTTTTGATAATTGTGCCATGCAACGCAAGCGGTGTGTTCACCCAATGATATTTTCTTATGCCGCCGTAGTAATGGGTTTTGAATAATGCAACCCCTGAGTCCTTATCCTCATACAATGGATTCGGTTTCAGGTCAAGGCGGGGTGAATCAATATGTGAAACAACAATGTTCAAACCTTTTTCAATACCTTTTTTTCCAATAACTGCCAATGCAATGTTTTTTTCCCTGTTGACAGCGTAAACCCTCATTCCCGGTTTTAATTTTTTTACATCCTTAATGTTTTTAAAATTGTTCCTTTTTGCATTTTTAGTGATTTCTGAAACAGATTCTCTCTCCGTTTTTGCATTAAGCATAAAATTTGTGTATCCTTTACAAAAACTAAAGATATCCTTCTGTTTTTTTTCCATTTTTTTCCATCCAGACTCATTTTTCATTAGCAGTTTTTCTTCAAGTTTTGATTTCTTTACCATGATACCACCAAAACCGAATAGTTTTCAGTATTAATAAATTTAGGTAAATAGAAGATTTAATATTTAGGGATCAGGGATTAGTAGTCAGAGAGAAAGGAATCATGGTAGGTCATCCCCCTGGCGGACTACTGGCTGCTAACTACTATAACAATATTCTCCATTTTTGTACATCAATGACAAGTTCATCACTCACTTTAACAGGTACAAACATAACAACAGCAGCAATAGACCTTGATATCGGATGGAATAGTATAGGAAGATTTAACATTACAGCAACAGCGGCTGAATTGCTTGTGCAAGACATCACCAACTGCACTGCTGTTGCATACTGGAATGTTACCCTAGGAAGGTTCATCATACATCCCATCAACACAGACATTGGTGATTTTATTATTGAAAGAGGAATGGGTGTTTTTGTTTATGTTAAAACTGAAAGCAGTTGGATTAATCAATAATAAGTTTTTTAGTGATGAAACACATTACCCTAATCATGTTCAAAACAAACAAGGACATGCCGCCATCTGCTATCTCACTCGGTAATATGAGTCATAATAAAACAGGTTCATGGAGGAATTTCAGGCCTGTAATTGATGAATCAAAATGTGTTAAATGTTTTATATGCTGGAAGTTTTGTCCTGAAAATAGTATAGAGATTGAGAATGATATGCCGAAAATAAATTATGATTACTGCAAAGGATGCGGAATATGTGCAAATGAATGCCCGAAAAATGCTATAAGGATGGTGGAAGAATGATGAGGTTCAATTCATTTAATGAGTTAATAAGATGGGCAAAATCAGAATATGGCAGCGGATTTGAAAAGGTGGAAATATGAAAAAAATCATGACTGGAAACTATGCTGCGGCGTATGGGGCAAAGGCATGCAGGGCTGAGGTTGTGGCAGCATACCCAATTACACCTCAGACAAGTATTGTGGAAAAACTCGCGAGTTTTGTGGCAAACAATGAGATGGATGCGGAATACATAAAGGTTGAGTCCGAGCATTCTGCCATGGCTGCATGCATAGGCGCATCTGCCTCAGGATGCAGGGCATACACAGCCACATCGGGGCAGGGTCTTGCACTCATGCATGAGATGCTTCATTGGGCCGCGGGTGCACGTCTACCTGTTGTGATGGCAAATGTGGGCAGGGCAATGGCTCCACCCTGGTCAGTATGGGCTGATCAGGGTGATTCTATTGCGCAGCGTGATACAGGATGGATCCAGATTTACTGTGAAAACAACCAGGAGGTTTTTGATACAACAATCCAGATGTACAAGATTTGTGAAAAGGTTGGTCTTCCAGGCATGCTTGTTTTAGACGCCTTCATCCTTTCGCATACATCTGAAGCTGTGGAAATATATGCTCAGGATAAAATCGATAAGTTTTTACCAAAATATAGTCCAAAATATAAATTGGATACTGCTGAAACCCATGCGTTTGGCGGGTTGACAACACCTGAATGGTACTATGAGCTAAGATACAAGATACAGAGCGCATTTGATGATGCAGAAAAAGAGATAGAAAATGTTGGTAAAGATTTTGGGAAAACATTTGGTAGAAAATATGGGTTGATTGATGAATACCGATGCGATGATATTGATACATTACTTGTTATGTCAGGTTCAATTGCATCCACTGGTAAGGAGGTAATAGATAAACTAAAGGATAAGGGTGAAAAAATCGGGCTGGCAAGAATCAGGTCATTTAGGCCATTCCCGAAACAAAAAATAAGAAACTTAGCAAAAAAGGTGAGTAAAATCATTGTTGTTGACAGAAACATTTCATTTGGAAGCGGGGGTGTTTTTTTCTCAGAAATAAAATCCTCACTGTATCATGAGAGCATAGATGTTCCTGTTTATAGCTTCATAGCAGGTCTTGGTGGGAGGGATATAACAATGAATGATATCAAAGGAATGATCAGAAAATCTGATGGAAAGCCAAAGGATATAATCTGGTGGGGGTTGAAATGAAACTAACAATACCTGAAGAGGAGTTTATGGGACATGGAAACCTAAGTTGTCAGGGATGCGGGGGAAGTCTTGCAATGAGGTATGTATTAAAAGCACTTGGTGATGATACAATTGTTGTTATGCCAGCCTGCTGCTGGACCATTATTGCTGGTCCCTTCCCATATTCCTGTTTAAAAATCCCTATTTTTCATACAGCATTTGAAACAGCAGCATCAACTGCATCAGGTGTTTCTGCAGCAATGAAAATGAAAGGCAAAAAAACAACTGTGCTTGCATGGGCTGGCGACGGAGGAACATTTGACATTGGAATACAGGCATTGAGCGGTGCATGTGAACGGGGGGATAACATTATTTACATATGCTATGACAATGAGGCATACATGAACACAGGCATTCAGAGAAGTTCTGCAACACAGTATGGTGCCTGGACAACAACAACACCTGGAAAAAAATTTAAAATATCTCCTAAGAAGAACATGGTTGAAATCATGGTTGCACACAAAATACCATACACTGCCACCGCCTCTGTTGCGTATCCTGAGGATTTTATTAGAAAGGTAAAAAAGGCAAAAGAAACC
>JAUWIS010000139.1 GCA_030605245.1 Methanobacteriota archaeon
CGATTTCGCCCTTTTTTATATTCCTGATGGCATTGACTGCCTTTTCACCAAACAAATCATTAACATATTTTACATCCCTTCCAAGAATATTGCTCATCACCTTTGCATGCTCCTCAAGTGTTATGAAATCCTTTTTCCCGGGTCTGGACTGATGCGCTAGCAAAACAACTTTCGCATTTTTCAGATTTTTTATTGTCTCAACCGAGGCTTTTATCCTTGTTTCATCTGCTATTCTCCCATTTTTTATTGGGGAGTTTATATCTATTCGCACAAGCACTGTTTTCCCATCAAAATCGAAATCATCCATTGTTAGGAAATCCATTTTATCACCAAAAAAGTATTGTTTTAGGATTTATTATTGTTTTCTCTCAATCACAGTTTTACCTCAACCTCAATTTCATCCCCATCACTGATTCCTAATTTTTCCCTGAGATAATCCGCTGATATTACCTCGATTATATCAGAATAATGACTCCTCTCAGGTATTATTACCGCGCAATCCACATTCTTTATTTTCGCTGGAAAGCATTTACCATTACCAAATGTGCGCTCCCCATCCTGAAAACCATCAATCTTTGCTCCGTCTGATTCTTTTAAAATGCCTATTTTATTTGGCTCAAGTATTTTCAGGTTCAGTGTTCCATTGTATGGGTTGAAACCAAGTTTTCTTTTAAACTGTTCCCTGTATCCCCTGACACTCAGATAATATTTTCCTTCGCCCATACCAGATGTTACAACACCCTTTAAAGAAATTTTTTTCATTTCCTCAAATATGCGCTGATAATCAGCATACTCTTTCTGCAACAGGTTTAATCCTTTCTTTGTTATTTTAATCAACTGCCTTTTATGACCAAAATTCCTTTCTATCATATTGTTGTTGATTAGTTCAAGGATTTTTTTTGATGCTGACTGCTGACTTATATTTAGCATTTTTGCCAGCTCGCCGGAGGATACGGAAACAAAACCTTTCAGGCCTCCAAGGAGCGCAAGTTGTTTTAACACATCAAGCATCATTGGGATTATTATCTGTAACAGTTATAAATGTTTGGACTGCTATACATGTTAATGCCTAAAATTCCTACTATCCTGACAAGCAAAGAGATGATAGATACCTCATTCAGAAAAGCATCAAAGATAAGCATGGATGACAGGATATTAATATTTAGATTCAGGAAAACTGCTATTGCAAGAATAAATAGTGCAGCAAACACAATTGATACAACCATGAGGGGATATGTTTCATCCTTACCAAACTTTGATGCGGTACCCAGATTCTATTTTGAACTCTCAGATCTGCTCATAGATGTTGATAAAATAAAAAAATCTCTTGGAGCCCTTGACTGGTGCAGAAGAATAGTGAAAAAAATTGGAAACAAAGGAACGAAACAGATTAAAAATTCGAGAAACAAAGAATTTATTAAAAACAAAAAAAAAGAGATTTATGGCAGGATTTCATCTGTTGTCAAACAAATCTCAGATGAACTGCTGTTTCTGAATACTGCGCGAGAAAAACTCCGGAATATACCATTTATTGAAAACATCCCGACAATTGTTATTGCCGGTTATCCAAATGTTGGGAAATCATTACTGGTAAGGAAGATCTCATCAGGCAAACCAAAGATTGCGAAGTATCCTTTCACAACAAAGGGGGTATCCATCGGACACTTTAAAATAAAATATAAAAAATATCAGGTGATTGATACACCAGGTCTTCTTGACAGGGAACTCTCAAAAAGGAATAAAATTGAGCAACAAGCCGTACTGGCATTGCGTTGGCTGGCAAATACGATTGTTTTCATAATTGACCCGACTGAGCATTGCGGTTATCCTTTGGATGCGCAACTGAGATTGTTAAATGATATTAAAAAAACATTCTCTATTCCAGTTATTGAGGTTGAGAACAAATGCGATATTTTGTCTACAGATTCAGGCAGGTTAAAGATTTCTGCTTTAACTGATGAGGGGATAGATGAGTTGATGGAAAAGGTTCTTGGGATTTTACGGAATTCACAAAGTGAATTCCTAAAATCTTAGGAAAAAAACCTTTGGTTTTTTTCCGTAAGATATTAAAAGAGTAATTATTTTATCATCCCTTCTATTTCACGGAAAAGCCTTTGGTTTTTCCTGAAATATTAGGAAAAAGCTTTTGGCTTTTTCCGTAATATGCCGCAGTACGGGCATCTGACTTTAAAGGGAAGTGTTTTTTCCTCTGTTGTGAATGTCTGCCCGCATTTTGGGCATCTAAATGTTGCTCTCGTTACCGCTCTTTCTACACTGATTTTATCAGGTACAGACCATTCCTTCCCCATTGATTATTTTTCGACCTTTGACGAAATAATTTTTACAACAACTGCTATTACAATTGCTAAAATAGCACCGATCAGATATGGCATAATTATGTTGTATTCATTCATTTATTCACTTCTCTTCCGAATTCTCTATTTCTTTTCACTTTCCCCCTCACTCCTTTGTTTCTTCTTTCTCCTCTTTTTTTCTCTTCCTATTTTCCCCCTCTTTTTCTTCTTTCTCATTTTGTTTCTTCTTTTTCCTTTTTATCAGTCTCTTTCTTTTCTTCTAACTCTTCCTTTTCTTTTGCCTCATCTCCCTTTTTCTTTTCTTTAATCTCCCCCTTCCTCTCACCTTCTTTCTTTTCTCCCAATTCTCTTTCTTCTTCTTTTTCCTCAACCTTTTCTATCTCGGCATCTATTACACTTATCTCACTGTCAGTGATTTCCTCCTCAGGCCTGTTCATTTTTTCCAGTTTTTCCTTGAGTTTTTCAAGGCTTTTCTTTTTATCCGAGTTTTCTGACATTTCCTCAACCCCCTTTCCAATTCTAACAATTCGTTTTTAACCTCTTTAATCTTTCCCTCATTCCCAAGCTTTTTATAGTATTTCAAGGCGTTCTCAAACTGTTTTCCTGCATTTATGTTATCGCCTTTTGATTTATACATCTTTGCATACTCATAGTACACATCTGCTATGTAGTATGGTATATTTAATTTCTCTATAATTTTTATTGCTCTGATGAAATGCTTTGTTGATTTCTCCCATTTTTTTTCAAGCCTGTATGTTATACCATAGATTCTATTTACACCAAATACACCAAATTTTTCACCTGTTCTATTGAATGTCTGCATGGCTTTATCACAGTAGCCTTTAGCCTCAACAAACTTTTGTGTTTTTTGGCAGGTCATAGCTAGGTTGAGC
>JAUWIS010000011.1 GCA_030605245.1 Methanobacteriota archaeon
AATTCTTTAAAACTTAAAGGAAAAACAGCAACATCTAAATGTCTGCCTGTCAAAACTGTTGCCAATTCTCCTGCCAATAATTTTGAGGATGACCCAGAAATTATTATCTTTGCTTTGTTGAGTTCATGTATAGTTCTAACCCATTTTTCCCAGTTCGGAACATTATGAATCTCATCCAAAAATATATATGGTTTTGAAGTTGGTTTCAAAACTTCAATATAAATTTCATATATCTCACTCAAAAGTTTAGTAGAAAATTCTGTAAACCTTACATCCTCAAAATTTATAATTAACAATTCTTCTTTTTTTATGCCTTTTTCAGCCAATTCTTTTGCTACCTGCCTCATCAAATATGATTTTCCTGACCGTCTTACACCAGTAATAGCAACAATAACATTTGGTTTCAAAAAATCAAGACATGAGCTGATGCATTCTTGTCTTTTCTTTCCTGTATCCAGTTCTTTTCTCCAGAAGTTCCAGTCGTTTAAGATTTCCAAGATCAAATCTCTTTTCATGCTTATAGGTATACTGAACAAATATTTAAAGTTTTGTTTAGTATACTGAACATTTTTATTTGCTCTTGAAAAGCACAGAAAGACCTGAAACTGCAAATGCAGGAGATATGCTACATCGGTTGGAACAAATTATGCAAAAGCAATAAAAGCCATTATGACAAAATCAAAATCTCATTTGCTCTGGCAATTGCGGTGCAGGAAAGAAAATCATTGAAATAATTATTATGATAACAGCCATTTCCATAAAGGCAAACATCTTATTTTTATGTGGTTGGTGCTTATTTCATCCTCATAATCCCAGGTAATTAAAAGCAAATTTTTACATTTTAATTCTTCACTTGCTTTAACCAGTGACCGGATTTCCCTTTTACCTATTTCACCTTTTCCAGAGGCATAAGCTACTTGTATCAACTCTTCTATTTTGGGACCAATTTTCAAAACAAAATCTACCTCTCTCTGTTGGAATCTTTCCAATAATAAAGTTCTAATAAGGGGTTAAAGGTCTTTTTCCTCAGCAATTCTATTGCAACCAGATTTTCAATTAATCTTCCAAAATTTTTACTTGATGCGAATGCCATAGCATTGATGATGCCAGTATCCACAACATAAACTTTTTTTGGAGACACCACTACCTCTTTATATTTAAACGAAAGTTTATCTAAAAGGAAAAACAAGTAAGATTCTTGTAAATAGGAAATATATTTTTTTGATGTATGGGAACTTTTTAATCCAAAAATATTTTTTATCTTGTTAAATGTAACTAGCTCCGAAAAATTAGAAACCAAATAATTTGAAATCTCTCTAACGGCGGTTACAAAATTTATTCTGTGTCTGCTGACCACATCTTTCGTAAGAATTGTTGAGTAAAGAGTTGGAAGGTAAATTTTTGATAATTCTTTATTTTTAATGGCTTCAGGGAATCCGCCTAACGTTATATATTCCCGAAGTTTTTCTATCAGAAAGGATTTCTTTCTAGTACTATAAAAGTCTTCTTTTGAAATTTTGAAGTTTTCAAAAGTCAAGAATTCTCTAAAAGAGAATGGAAATATTTCCATGCCAATGTATCTACCAGTTAAATGGGTTGCTAACTCCTTGCTTAGAAGTTTTGCATTGCTTCCAGTAATCAGCACATTGAATCCCTGCCTTTTTAATCTATTGACAAATAATTCCCAACCTTCAACATTTTGGATCTCATCTAGGAAGATAAATTTGAAATCTTGGTGTAGTTGGTAAAAAGCCTCGAGGATCAGGTTTAAATCAGGTGCTTTTAGTCCAACGAGCCGTTCATCATCAAAGTTTATGTACGCATATTTTCTTTTATCCAATAGTTGAAAAGAGAAAACGGATTTACCAGATCTCCTCACTCCTGTTGCTACCTTTATTAAATTGCTTTCCATGGCTTTCTCCCATTTATGCAAAAATTCTCGTTCTATTATCTTCTCTTTACTAAAAATCCTTTTTATTTCTTCTCTCTGATCACTGACTATTGATTTTATCTTTTCTACATCCATGAGAAACTATAATGCAAACTTTCATATAAATCTTTGCATTCGAATGCAAACTTTTTAGTAAATCTTTGTATATTGTTAGTATTGTAACACTTGGTATCATGATACTATCTGTAGATAGAATTGTGTCTGCATAAATATTTCTTCTCTATCTGACAAAAAACAGAATTTTTGTCTTGTAGAAGCGACAAAACAACATTTTTGTGTAGTGATGTTAATATCTCCTCAGACGGTTAACAGATGTAATGAAAATCGTTGTAGTTGGCATACCTGTAGCTGTTGAGTTCACAAACTCTATGCATCGAGATCAAAATCTCTATTTAGCTCTTAGGTTGGAAAGAAAATCATTGAAATAATCAAAACTCAGTCAAGAAATCAAGAATGCTCACCGTTTTCTCTGCTTCATTAAATTCTGGAACGGGGGTAACGAGTTGTTTTAGCTCGCTTTTCCACATCTTTTCCTTTCTTTTCACTACTTTGAATAACTCTTCTTCATCAAATTCTTTGTCGTAATAAGATAATTTATTGTTAATAAGAGCAATAGATGTCTTAACCCCTTTTTTTATGAGGAAGTACAAATCATAAAGGTCTCTTGATCTTTCTCTTGTAAACAAAGCCCTTATCTTTTCTGCCATTATTTCGGATGGGTTCATCGTAGGCAGGAGATAAGGAGGAAGATCTTTATAAATTGGTACAACACTATTCATTAATGGTGACAGTAATACTTTTTCCCTTTTACTCACTTCTAAATTGATGTAAGTAAGGCTTTTGTCTGAGCCTTCATAAAGCGGTCCTTTTACTCTGATCTGGATTGTTATGCTCAAATCATCCTCTTTTATCTTCTTTTTTGTTGCGTCACATCCAAATATATCCATCCCAGTGAGCACCTTATCTATTATTATATTAAGTTCAATTTTTTTTGATAGAGTAAAATCCAAATCTTCACTAAATCGATTTAAGCCATAAGTCTTTTGAAGGGCAGTACCACCTTTAAATATCAACTCATTACTTATTCTTCGATAAAGACTCATCAGAAATATATGTTGAACATAGTCTTTTTCTATCTGACCTAAGTTAAATCCAGTTGCATCCTTATAAGGTGAAAGATCATTTCTTGTTAACATTACAACACCTCATTCAATTTTAGCATCCATTTATTGTTATTCTCTCCAGCTAGGGGTAACATAGGGTTTAATAAATCATATCGTTTATTTATACAATCTTTTATTCTCCCGTATACATCAATGCCGTTTACCTCCAGCAAATATCCCAGCCTTTTCAAAGTAACAATAGAGTCCATTTTCAATGCATAATCTATTATTTTTTCTGTATCAACACCCTCTAATGCATTTACAACTTCGCTTATAGGACAATATTTTGGCATAAACAAACTATCAACTATAACCTTCTCGATTTCACCGATAAATGCGTATCCATTACCTATCTTTTCTTTTTTGTAACCAAACACTCTTTTTCTATCAAACTTTACAAACGTTATTCTACTTCTATAATCGACATCGTTCTTGGATGTGGTTGTTACTACTTGGATAGTTATTGGTATCTGTGTTGTTTTGTGATAGTATGCTAATCCGGATAAAAATGAAATATAAGAAGGACTAACCAAGTTTGTGGCTACTGCAAGAGGATCGGTATCTTCTAATGTATATTTCCCCTTTTCTATTCTATTTATCACACCCCTGTTCTCTAATCGTTTTATGTAAAGAGCAGCATATCTTCTGTCTTTGCTGATGACACGCGATATGTCTGGTATGGTTAGAACGCTTAAATTAAGATTTTTTATCTTCTCAAGGAATTTTCGCTCATTCATCAATAAATATAATACAACCATCCTTTATTAACTTTTTGTTTGCTCATTATTATCAAAAATGATAGTTTTGCATCAACAAAAAGTTATTTATATATTTGCCAACAGCAAACTTCTTTAGAAAGTTTGCTATTTATATTGACAAACTTTTAATAAATCTTTACATTTAAAAATCGTGTTTCTGCTTGTAGAGATGAGGAAAACAATGTGGATAGTAATGTTAATATCTCTTTAGACAATTAACAGATATCATGAAAATCGTTGTAGTTGGCATGGGTTATGTTGGCATACCAGTAGCTGTTGAGTTCGCAAACGCGGGTTTTGATGTTGTTGGTATTAACAGGTCAAAATGGAAGGTTGACTGGATTAATGATTGCAGATGCCCTATTCAAGGCAACGAACCTAGGCTTGCAGAGCTACTGGAAAAGGTTGTTAAGAATGGGAAACTGAGGGCGACACAGGATTTCTCAGAATGCAGGGATGCTGATGCAATTTTAATATGCACAGAAACGCCATTTGATTTGAAAAGGAAAGAGCCTAATTATTCTGCATTAAAATCTGCAACGGAAAGTGTTGCAGAGAACCTTGAGAAAAAATCTTTAGTCGTTATTGAATCAACCATAGCACCAAAAACTATGGAAAATGTTGTTAAATCAATTCTCGAGAAAACTTTTTTAAAGAAATCAAAGAAAAGTTTTGGAGTGGATTGAAAGTCATACTTTCCATCCAATAAGAAAAATGGTAAAAAAGCAGGAAAGGATTTTTATCTTGCAAACTGCCCTGAAAGGGTTATGCCTGGGAAACTGTTACACAACATTGAGAACCTTGACAGGGTTGTAGGAGGAATCAATAAAAAAAGCCAGGAACTTGCTGTCGAACTTTATTCCCATATTGTGAAAGGAAAACTATATCCAACAGATTGTCTGACAGCAGAAATTGTCAAAACAACAGAAAATGCATACAGGGATGTTCAGATTGGTTTTGCAAACGAGATCGCTCTTATATGTGAGTCACTTGGTGTTAATGTATTCAGGGTAAGGGAGCTCGTGAACAAATGCCCTTACAGGAATATGCATCTCCCAGGATCAGGTGTTGGCGGGCACTGCCTTCCAAAAGATTCATGGTTGCTTGCATATTCTGTGAAAGATAAGTTTGTTCCAAAAATGCTGAGAACAGCTAGGGAAATTAATAAGAATATGCCTTTGCATATGATTGAACTGATAAAGGAGTGTTTCACAAAAGTTAAAAAGAATTTAAAAGAGTCAAAAATATCAGTTCTTGGGCTGGCGTATCTTGCAAACTCTGATGACACAAGGAACGCACCAGCGATACCAATAATAGAAAAACTCAAAGAGAATGAAGTAAATGTTGTTGTTCATGATTCTTATGTGAAAAAATATGAGGATGTGAATATAGTTGATAGTATTGATGAGGCGTTGAAAGGTTCAGATTGCCTGGTTTTGGTCACAGCACATGATGAATACAAAAAACTAAATTTGAAAAAGATAAAAAAACTTATGAGGACACCCATCATTGTTGATGGAAGAAACCTTTTCAGTAAAGAGGAATGTGAGAAAGAGGGTTTTGTTTATAAAGGGGTTGGAAAATAGTTAAGATACCTTTACCGATTGAACAATTTTCTCCAAATCAGCTTCACTCAAACCTGGATGTACAGGCAAAGATAAAACCTTCTTACAGACATTTTCAGCGTTCTTCAAATTATTGTTCCCGTATTTCTTCAGTGGCTCATAAAAATGCAACGGTTCAGGATAATAGATACCAAAACCTATACCATCCTTTCTCAGATTCTCCATTAACAGTTCCCTTTTATCTGTTTTTATTGTGTACTGGTGAAACACATGCTTCACATTTGGCAGAATATATGGTATTTTCACAACATCGTTTAATCTAGTTGATAAAAATTCTGCATTCTTTATCCTTTTATCATTAAATTTATCCAGTTTCTTTAATTGCTCAATACCGATAGCAGCAGCAATATCTGTCATCCTGAAATTATAACCAACCATCATATAACTGTATCTTTCCTTCTGCCCATGACTCCTAAACAACCTAACCTTCTCAGCAAACTCCCCGTCATTTGTAGTAATCATTCCCCCTTCACCCGTTGTCATGTTTTTTGTAGGATAAAAAGAAAAACAACCCGCATTACCGATGCTTCCAACCTTTTTACCATAATATTCTGCACCATGCGCCTGACATGCATCCTCAATAACAATCAAACCATGCCTTTCAGCGATTTCCATGATTCTGTCCATCTCACAGGACTGGCCGTAAAGATGAACAGGGAGAATTGCTTTTGTTTTGTTTGTTATCATTTTCTCAATTTTTTCAGGGTCAATGTTAAATGTTTTGGGATTTATGTCAGCAAAAACAGGTTTTGCGTTACAAAACAAAATAGATGTTGCTGTTGAAATAAACGTGAAAGGCGTTGTTATAACCTCATCACCATTTTTTATCCCTGAGGCAAGCAATACAAGATGAAGTGCTGTTGTCCCACTGCTTGTTGCAACCGCGTGTTTTGTTCCAATGTATTCTGCAAATTTTTCCTCAAACTCTTTAACCTTTTCTCCCTGAGCAAGCATACCAGAATCTAAAACATCCGACACCGCATTTTTCTCATCATCCCCGATCATGGGTTTTGCTATGGGTATCATCTTCTATGCACCTCTGGAACAATCCCAATTTTCTTTGCAGGCACACCTGCTGCTATTGTATATGGCTCAACATCTTTTGTTACAACAGCACCAGCACCAACTAACGAGTCTTCACCGATTATACTACCAGCAATCTTTTCATTTTCATTGTTAATCAAAAATTTTAGTTCATTCTTCCCAGGGTAACCTATAACCACATTTTCCCCAATATAGGTTCCTTTCCCTATCCTTGATTTTCCATAGGTTTCAGCCATCAAAATCCCTCATAGTTATCTGTCTTCCGAGTTTATAAGATTTTGTTGCTGCCAATGCTATTCTCAGCGCTTTTAAGCCATCCTTACCAGTAACCAAAGGTTTCTTCTTTTTCTTTACAGCATTTAGAAAATCTGTTATCTCATTTTTTAATGGCTCCTCTTTTTTCAGAAACACCTCTCTTTCATCAAACTCAAAGGATGTTTTGAATAAATCCTTAACATTATAATCAACAAGTTTTGAGGAGGAAACCTTTACGGATTGCTTCATGTAATCAGCCTCAACAAAGTTTTTTGAACATGTCATGGATAAGGTTCTCACCTTCATCGGTGTGAGCCAGTTTACCTCAACAAAACCTGAGATCTTGTTGTTGAAACTGAGAAGGATGTTTGCATGATCATCAAATTTTGTGTTTCCTGTTGAGCCTGCCAATGCATAAACTGTTTTAATTTCACTATTTGCCAGATATCGTATTACATCAATATCATGGATTCCCATGTCTAATATTACGCCTACGTCCTTTATTCTTGATGGGTATGAACTCACCCTTCTTGCTGATATTGAAATAATATTCCCAAATTGTTTTTTCTTCAATGCCTCTTTTGCAAATCTTACAACAGGGTTGTAACGCTCGACATGTCCAACTGCTAAAACAACACCCTGCTCATCTGCCCTTTGAATAAGTTTTTCTCCATCTCCAATGTTGCTGCATATTGGTTTTTCAATGAGAACATGTTTACCTGCAATTATTGCATTCATTGCTACCTTGTAGTGTAAAGCGGTTGGAACGGCAATGCTAACAGCGTCCACATTTTTTAATAGTTTTTTGTAATCTGTATAATATTTTGTGTTGTATCGCTCCGCAACCTTTTTCACTGCTTCCTTGTCTAAATCTGCAACACCAACCAAATTTGCGTTTTCATGATAGATTCTTACATGGTTTTGACCCATACTGCCAACACCAATGACACCAGTCCTGAGCATGGCAATGATACCTAATTTGTAACAATTAAATCTTTCCCTATGCGACTTCCTCCCACGGAGAAATTCGTGGGCTTTCTTGCGAGTTATTAGGTAAACATTTTTAACCCTATAGAAAGATAACCTATTAATGGTTGTTATTGATGGAAAACAGATAGCCTCTAAAATTTATGATGACACGAAAAAAGAGATTGAGAAACTAAAAACAAAATACAATCAGTCTCCCTGCCTTGCTACAATTGTTGTTGGAAATGATGAGTCATCAAGGGTTTATGTGAAAAGAAGGGGGAAAATATGTGAAGAAATTGGTGTTATATCAAAGGTATATGATTTATTAGAGGATTCGAAAGAAAAGAATGTTCTTGGATTGATTGGAAAATTGAACAATGATGAAAATGTTCATGGAATTATTGTACAGATGCCGTTGCCCAAAGATATTAACGAAAAAAAAGTTTCAGGGATGATTTCACCGGAAAAGGATGTTGACTGCCTGAACCCATTAAACCTTGGCAGGCTTGCATCTAATGATGAAACATTCGCTCCTTGCACACCAAAAGCGGTAATAGCGATTCTTGAAAAATCCGGAATAAAAATCAGGGGAAAAGATGTCATAATTGTTGGAAGAAGCAAAATTGTTGGCAGACCACTCGCTTTAATGCTACTTAATAGAGATGCCACAGTTACAGTATGTCACACGAAAACAGAAAACTTAGAAAAGCATACAAAAAACGCGGATATTCTTATTGCTGCTGCTGGTTCACCAAATCTTATAAAAGAGAATATGATAAAGGAAAATGCTGTTGTTGTTGATGTAGGCATAAACATTGTAAACAATAGGATTGTTGGTGATGTTGATTTTGAAAACATTAAAAACAAGGCATCGTTTATCACGCCTGTTCCTGGCGGCGTTGGCCCTGTTACCGTTGCAATGATTATGAAAAGCACGGTAGAAGCGTTCAAAAGGTCTAAGGTTTAAATGTGTAAAGGTTTAAAGGATAATCTTTATTTGATTGTAACATATAACATATAGGTAATAAGAATGAGAATAAAGAGAGCATTGATTTCTGTTTCAGACAAAAAAGGCATTGCAGATTTTGCAAAAAAACTTCAGAAAATGGGTGTTGAAATAATATCAACAGATGGTACTGCAAAGTTTTTGAGAAAAAACAATGTAAATGTAGTTGATGTTTCAAAGATTACAGGTTTCCCGGAGATGCTGAACGGAAGGGTAAAAACACTTCATCCAAACATTGAAGGTGCTATCCTGGCAGACAGGAATAAAAAAAAGCATATGGATGAATTAAAAAAACAAAACATTAAACCTATTGATATGGTTGTTGTTAACCTCTATCCTTTTGAATCTGTGCCTTCTTTGGAAAACATCGATATTGGTGGTGTAACACTTGTCAGAGCAGGAGCGAAAAACTACAGGGATGTTGCAGTAATTGTGAACCCTGAAAGATATGATAAAATCATAAAGGAGTTAAAAAAGAACAATTGTAAACTTAGTGAAAAAATGAAAGGGTCTCTTGCCTCTGAAGCATTCTCATACACGGCAAGGTATGACAGTATTATTTCAAACTATTTTCAAAGGAAAACAAAAAATAGTTTTCCTGAAACAGTTAATCTAAGTTACAAAAAATACATGGATTTAAGGTACGGTGAGAATCCTCATCAGAAAGCAGCATTATACGGGGATTTTAATATAAAACAGTTACATGGAAAAGAACTCTCATACAACAACATATTGGATATTGATGCTGTAATTAACATTTTAAAAGACTTTGAAAAAACAACAGTAGCGATTGTGAAGCATACGAACCCAACAGGTGTCGCGTCTTCTGAAAAACTGCTCAGGGCATACAGACTCGCATACCAGACAGACACGATTTCACCATTTGGAGGCATAGTAGGATTGAACAGAACAGTGGATGAAAAAACAGCAAAAGAGATGTCAAAAATATTCTTAGAATGCATAGTTGCACCAAAATTCAGCAAAAAAGCATTATATATTTTGACAAAAAAGAAAAAACTCAGGTTGGTTGAAGCAAAAATAAGTAAAAAGAAAAAAAACAGGGACATACGCTCTGTTGCAGGTGCTATGCTTGTTCAGGACAGCAACACCAAAAACATCAGCATCCGTAACCTTAAGGTTGTGACAAAAAGAAAACCAACAAAAAAAGAGATAAAAGACATGATTTATGCTTTCAAGGTTGTTAAACACTGCAAATCAAACGCTCTGGTGTTTGTGAAAAATGAGCATACTAAACTCCGCAACATGGAATTTCCTCGTAAAATTCTTACCGAAAAACCTTCGGTTGCGGAGTTTACAGTAGGCATTGGTCTTGGTCAGACAAGCAGGGTGGACTGCGCCTGGATAGCAGCAAAAAAATCTGGGAAAAAACTAAATGGTAGTGCTATGGCATCCGATGCCTTTTTCCCATTCAGGGACAGTATTGATGTTGCCGCAAAACATGGTGTTAAGGCAATTATCCAGCCTGGTGGCAGCATAAGGGACAAAGAAGTAATAGATGCCTGCAATGAATATAATATTGCAATGGTGTTTACAGGTATGAGGGTATTCAGGCATTAAGGTGTGATAATATGACAAAACTTGCAGTACTTGCGTCCGGTGGTGGAACAGATCTTCAATCAATTATTGATGCATCAGAAAAAAATGAGATTGATGCAAAAGTGATTGTTGTAATATCTGACAGGAAGAATGCTTTTGCTTTGGAGAGAGCGAAAAAACATGGCATAGGTGCATGCTTTATCAGTCCGGAAAATAAAAACAGGGAAGAGCATGAAAAAGAGGTTTCAGAAATCATTGATAAACACAATGTTGATTTGATTGTTCTTGCAGGATATCTGAGGATGCTCACGCCATATTTTATAAAAAAGTATAGGAATAAAATTATTAATATTCATCCCGCGCTTCTCCCCCTCTTTGCTGGTAAAGGAATGTATGGTGAAAAGGTGCATAAGGCGGTTCTTGATTCAGGAATGAAAATAAGTGGTTGCTCTGTTCATTTTGTTGATGAATCAATAGATGGAGGACCAATAATCATTCAGAAAGCGGTTGAGGTTAAGGATGGTGACACTGTGGAAACGCTTGCATCAAGGGTTCTTGAGGAGGAGCATAAAATCCTCCCGGAAGCAATTCAGCTTTTCGCAGAAAAAAGATTGAAAATTGAGGGGAAAAAGGTGAAGGTTTTACCTAAGAAATAAACTGACTTTCGCAAGAGGATTAAATTCTGTAATCACTGCTTTGTTTTTACCTAAATCATGAAATAAACTGTCCGCAGTTGCTACCTATTTTGTTTTCTTCATTTTCACCTATGCTTAGTATAGTGTCAAAACCATGAGACCTGAAGGAATCCACCAGTTCTGAGGCAGTTTCCGGTTTACATGGGTCAATAAAGGAAACAAGCCCGTTCTTTTTCACATTATTTGTAGGGTTTAAGGGTGTGAGTTTTATCAGGAATTTTTCAGGGTCGAAATATTTCCCAATAATTTTTGGCTCTATCTCATAACCCCTGACAGTAGCAAAGTTCAAAGTTATCTTTCTACCACCCGGTTCAAAAAATCTTTCACCATATTTTGCGATTTCTTCCAAACTCCATTTTTTTACAGGAATAAGTTTATCCCTTTTTTCATTATCTGTGGTGTGAATAGAAAACTGAAGCTGGAAATGCCCATTCCTGTAAAACCTTTTTTTGATTTGAATTAGAGACTCAAAAAATTTTTCAGTTCCTGCTGGTGCAATTGTTGATATGCATGGAATAAGTCCCGATGCATCATAAACTTCAGGCAGTTTCTCCAAAACATCTAAAACATCTGGATTAAACGCGGGTTCACCCATTCGCGCAAACTGAACCTTGAATTTTTCTACCGGGATTGTATGATCCGAAAAATGTCTACCAACAAGATAATCTATCTGCTGCAAAATCTCTTTAGATGTGAGCCTGCCATAAAATGTTCTTCCCGCGTCACACATTTTGCATTTCACAGGACATCCAAACAATGTTGACACTATTATAACCCATTTTTTTTCAAATGGCAGAGGTGGCTGAAGCGATTCTGCAAACTCAACAAGAGATTTTTTATCATTTCTCATAGTTGCCACATATACTTTGGCAAGGTCTTCTTTTCCATATTCACCTACAATCTTCATTTTTAACTCCGTTTCTCATCATTGAGACATATACTTTAGCAAGGTCTTCTCTTTTCTATATTCACCTTCAATCTTCATTTTCTCCTCTAGTTCTCATCATTGAGACATAAACCCAGCAACCTCTTCTTTCCCATGCTCACCTATAACTTTCATATTTTCCCCTCAGAAACTTCACTGCCTTCATGGCTGACATTAATCCATCACCCACACATATCCCGGGCTGACTAAACTCCCCGGTTTTCACATC